>CAZITC010000044.1:0-2754 GCA_964542085.1 uncultured Ruminococcus sp.
CACGAATACATTCCGCCGTTGTTAACCGGGAAATACTGAAGCTTGTGCATAAATCTTTGACGGAAGCGCTGCATCTGGCTTGTTCTGTTGTTACCGTGCGCCATCATTGTGAAGTCGGAATACATGCACGAATCCCAGCAACGGTAACGCTCAATCTTCGTGCCTGTGTTATAATCCTTTATATCGTAGCACTGACAGGTCGGACACGAGAAGGTGCACGTTCCGCACGCAAGACACGAGCCGTAGAGCTTTTCCCAAAGCGGAGAATTAAAGAGCACATCTGCGTTTTCCTCCTTACCCCAACCCTCCAACGAAAGCTTGGTGTAGGGAAGTTTTTCCATTATGCCTTTTATTTCTGCCTTCTGCTCGTCAACCTTTGCGCTGTCAGAATCTGTCAAAAGCTCTGAAATTGCTTCAAGGAATTTTTCGCCCTTTTCGCTGTCCGCCTCAAAGAACACATCATCCCCCGAAATCCACATTGTTGCGTCTGCCTTGGGAGCCTCCGGATTAATACCGAACACTGTGCAAAAGCACGATTCCTCCGGCCTACCGCAAGCAAGCGCGACAATTGTACCGTGCTCTCGCCTTGCGGCATAAAAGGTATCCACCGGCTCGGACAGGAACACCTTGTCCAAAACCTCCATTCCGGCAATGTCACACGCCTTCATGCCCATTACAACAAAATCTCTTTCCATAAGCTTTTCCGGCTCAATTTTTATTTTGCCTTCGTCAGAAATGCATGTATAAAGTGTTTCGCTTTGAGGGAAGAATATATCCTTAGCGGACTTAACAGTTTTAAGGGTTTCAAAATCCGCCTCTGCTTCCGCTGTGTAAAGGCCGTAATTTGTTTTATCCGCCTGCTTGATGGGAAGGTAAAGCTCCTCTTTTGCAGAAATAATTTCAAAAACCTTGTTAAGGCTTTCCTTTTTCATTTTTTTCATCGGTGCTTACCTCCTTTCTCCGGGCTCTAAATCTTCGAACTTGTAGCTTGTAAGCGGGCCGACATCCTCTGCATTTTCGCCGGCCGCAAATTCGCCGTAGTATTCGTCAATATCCTTTATAAACTTCTTGTTAAAAAGGTGGAGCGGTATGCCCTGGGGACAAACGCGTGAGCATTCTCCGCAGTCGGTGCATCTTCCGGCAACGTGGAACGACCTTATAATGTGGAACATTTTTTCCTCAAAGGAGTCCGTATTTGCTTTCTGCGCACTGTCAAACTGTGTTCCGTCAAACACGCACTTTCTGCAGCTGCAAGCCGGACAAACGTTACGGCAGGCATTGCATCTTATGCACTTGGAAAGCTCGCTCTTAAAGAAACCAAAGCGCTCCTCGGGAGTCATTGCCTCAATCTTTTCAACATCGTCAAAGCGACCCTTTGTTTTGGTATCTGCGCTGTCGCCTATAACCTCGTCATAAATTCTGTGCTCCTTGCCCTTGCACATATGACAGCGGGAAAGCATTGCATCGGCATACTTCATTTCGCCGTCACCATACACGGTTTTAACGGTAAGGTCGGTATTTGAAAATTCATCCGCACCCTCTACAGCGGTTATGCCCTTAAAGCCTGCTGCCTTAATTTTTTCCATATCCAGCTTGCCGCGGCAACCAACGCCTATGATATAAGCCTTTTCCCTGTCCACTCTGTGCTCCTTTATCAGCTGGTTAAAGCTGTAGGTATCGCAGGGCTTTAAGAAAACCAGGGTTTTCCCTTCCTTTTTGGAAGCCTCAATCATAAATTTGCTTAAGTTTGCACCGCAAAATCCGTTATATACGAAGCATTCCATTTCCTGTTCATTTTCAAAATAAGCAGGCTCGGGATTGTAGCCTTCCTCAGACATCTTCCAGCCCAATACCCTTGCAACCTCGCCGGAGGCCAAAAGCTCATTTGCTCTTTTAATCAGTCTTTGCATCTTAAATCCCCCAATCTTACATTTTTACCGAGAGATTTGATTTTTTCGGCAAATTCGTTCATTGTTTGCGAGAACTTAACACCCTCAGCGGCGGATACCCATTCCACTCTGGTGCGTCCTCTCTCAATCCCGATATAATCCAGCATTGAGAAAAGAAGTGTCATTCTTCTTCTTGCATAAAAGTTTCCTGTTGAATAGTGGCAGTCACCGGGGTGGCATCCGCAGATGATTACACCGTCAGCGCCCTTTTCAAACGCTCTTAAGATAAACATGGGGTTTACTCTGCATGAGCAGGGAACTCTTATTATTTTAATATCCGCGCTGTAGGAAAGCCTACTGCTTCCTGCAAGGTCGGCACCGGCATAACTGCACCAGTTACAGCAAAATGCCACTATTTTAGGTCTGAATTCGGTATTCTCTAACGACATATCGCATCCACCTCCGCTATAATCTGTCTGTTCGAGAAGCCCTGAAGGTCCATCGCTCCGCTGGGACAGGTTACGGTACAAGCACCGCAGCCATGACAAAGAGCGCTGTTTACAGCGGCTACTCTTCTTTCTTCCTTCACGCCGTGGTCATTAATAAGCCTTGTTTCATAGCTGATTGCTCCGTAAGGACAAACCTTTTCACAGGTTGAGCAACCGTTACACAAAAGCTCGTTCGGCTTTGCCGTACAGGGGTTGGTGGTAAGCTTATCCTTGGCAAGAAGGCCAATAACCTTTACTGCCGCGGCACCTGCCTGAGCAACCGTTTCCGGAATATCCTTGGGCCCCTGACACACGCCGGACAAGAACACGCCGGCCGTGGGTGACTCAACGGGACGAAGCTTGGGATGCGCCTCTGT
>CAZITC010000044.1:2764-7523 GCA_964542085.1 uncultured Ruminococcus sp.
CTGTAAGGAAGTTGTTTGTATCAATGCTTGCGGTAAGCATTGTTGCAATATCTCTTACCGAAGGATCCGGCTCAATAGCGGCCGCAAGAACAACCATGTCCGCCTCTATCTTAACCTGCCTGTCGGCAATAAGGTCAACGCCGTTTACCAAAAGCGTTCCGTCACTCTGGGGGCAAACCTTGCCAACCTGGCCCTTAATATAGTGCACTCCGTATTCCTCTGCCGCGCGACGGTAGAATTCATCGAAGTTCTTGCCCGGAGTTCTTACGTCAATGTAGAACACGGTAACGTCAACATCCGGATACTTATCTCTTATAAGCATTGCGTGCTTAGCTGTGTACATACAGCAAATTTTTGAGCAATAGCTCTTTCCTCTTTTATCGGAGCATCTGCTTCCCACGCACTGAACGAACACCATTTTCTTCGGTGCCTTACCGTCCGAAAGTCTTTCCAAATGACCCTTTGTGGGGCCTGCGGCGTTCATTATACGCTCAAGCTCCAAGCTTGTAATAACGTCCTTGCTCTCGTTATATGCAAATTCGCCGTAATTGTCCAGCTTAATCATATCAAAGCCGGTTGCAACAACAATTGCGCCGTACTTTTCGGTAACGATTTCATCCTTTGCGTTATAATCAATTGCGCCGGCCGCACAAACCTTTTCGCAAAGGCCGCACTTTCCGGTTTTGAATTTAATACAGCTTTCTCTGTCGATTACGGGAACGTTGGGAATTGCCTGTGCAAACGGGGTGTAGATTGCGCTTCTTGTTGAAAGCCCTCTGTTAAATTCGCTTTTCGCCTTCTTGGAGGGGCACTTTTCCTGGCAAAGTCCGCAGCCTGTGCACTTTGTCATGTCAACGCTTCTTGCTTTCTTTCTTATGTCAACCGTGAAATCGCCGACGAAACCGGATACCTTTTCAACCTCGCTGTAAGTATAAATGTTTATCTTTTCATGAGCGGCCGCATCAACCATTTTGGGGGTTAAAATACAAGCCGAGCAGTCCAAGGTCGGGAAGGTTTTATCCAGCTGTGACATTCTTCCGCCGATTGAGGGGGTTTTTTCAACAATATCAACCTCATAGCCGGCATCCGCAATATCAAGTGCCGTTTGAATTCCGGCAATACCGCCGCCGATTACAAGCGCTCTTTTGGTAACTCTGCTTTCACCGGGCTGTAAGGGCGCATTCAAGTTAACCTTGGCAATTGCCGCACGGGCAAGAATAACGGCCTTTTTCGTAGCCTCTTCAATATCCTTATGAATCCAAGAGCACTGCTCACGGATATTTGCAATTTCAACCATGTAGGGGTTAATTCCGGCTTTTTCGGCAGCCTTTCTGAAGGTTGCCTCATGCATTCTGGGGGAACATGAGCAAACAACAATTCCGGTAAGGCCCTTTTCCTTAATAGCCTTTGCAATTATTGACTGGCCGGCCTCCGAGCACATATAAGGATAATCCTCCGCATGAACAACGCTCGGCTCATTTTTAATAACCTCTACAACCTTTTTAACATCAACCGTAGCGGCAATATTACTTCCGCAATGGCAAATAAAAACACCTAATCTCTGCAAAACGCTCACCTCTTCCATCTTCTGAATGCACTAACCAAAAGCTGCTGGGGTGTATCGTCATCAATTTTTTCAGGAATGACGTCAGCCTTAAGATAGTCCATAGAGCTTCTTCTTATAACAGCCTGTCTTACCGCGTCAATTATCTTTGCCGGCTGAACATCCCTCGGGCATCTTTCGATGCAGGCAAAACAGGTAAGGCAACGGTAAGCCGCCTCTGAGGATAACAGTGCTTCAATATCGCCCGACTCAACATAGGATACAAACATATGGGGCCTAATATCCATTTCGTCAAAGGCAGGACAGCTTGCGGAGCATTTTCCGCACTTCATGCATTTTCTTGGATTTGTACCGGAAATTTCTTTAATTTCCTCTGCACTTATTTTACTCATGGTCATCCTCCTTCACGCCGAGCGCCTCAGCCAAAAGCTCGGTAAAATAATATACAGGAAGCTCACCTGTGCCGTTTTTATTGAGGTTGAACATGCAGAGGGGACAGGCTGTAATAAGCATGTCCGCCCCCATGTTGTGTGCCGAGGACTCAATATTCTTGCACATTTTTTCGGAGGTTTTGTTATCCGAAAGAGTCATATATCCGCCGCAGCACTCATTTCTGTAGGGATATATAACAGGCTCTGCTCCCAGTGCTTTTATAAATTCTTCCATAATGCTGGGATTTTCCGGGTCGTCAAACGCAAGTACAGATGAAGGCCTTAAAAGCAGGCATCCGTAATATGCGCCTATCTTTTTTCCGGTAAGCGGATTTGTAACCTTCTTTTTAAGCTCATCAAAGCCCACTCTGTCACGAAGCACCTCAAGAAAATGAAGAACGTTCGTTTCGCCGGTGTAAGGCTCATCCAACTGCATATAATTGTTGGCACGGATTTTCATGTCCTCGTTGTTTTTCATGTCATCATTAACTCTTTTTATTACATGGTGACACGCCGAGCACACGGTAACAAGCTCCTGCCCCTTTGCCTTTGCCTCAGCCAAAACCCTTACCGAGGAAAGCTTTGTTGCAATTTCATCACTGCCGAGGGGATAAACACCGCCGCAGCACTGCCAGTTATCCGCCTCCTCAAGCTCAAAGCCCAGGGCAAGTGCGGACTTTCTTGCATAAAGGTCAAGCTGTTTTGCTTTGTTTTTAAGCGTACAGCCGGGATAATATGTGTATTTCATCTGATTTCATCCTTTCTAAAAAAGCAGATGCCTTTTTTATTATAAATTAATCTGCTTCATAGTGTCCTTAAGCTTTTCGGCGCTTGCCTGAAGCTTGCTAAGCTCATCATCGGTAAGCTTTATCGGAAGCTTGCCCGAAACGCCGTTGGGGCCAATCATATTTAAGGTACTCAAGCAAACATCCTCAAGTCCGTATTCACCGTGCATAAGGGTTGAAACAGTTGCAATTGTGTTGTTGGACGAAAGTAAAAGACTGCAAAGCTTGCAAACCGATGCCGAAACGGCATAGAAAGTTGCTCCCTTATTGGAAATAATTTCGCCGCCGGACTTATGAACATACTCAATCATTGCATCCTTATCCAGCTCTGCAACGGGTGTTCCGGACTGTTTCATAATCTCAGTGTATTCCTCAATGGTTGCGCCGGAAATTTGTGCACATGACCAGGGAACAAAAGCTGTGTCGCCGTGCTCACCGAATACATAAGCATGAATGTTGTTCTGTGCAATGTTAAAATGCTCCGAAAGACCGAAGCGCAGTCTTGCTGTATCCAAAATTGTGCCGGAGCCCAAAATCTGATTTTCCGGAAGCCCCGATATCTTTGTAAAAGCATAGGTTATAATATCAACGGGATTGCTTACTATTATATAAAGTGCCTTAGGAGCAACCTTTGTTATCTCCGGCGCAATGCTTTTGATTATATCAACGTTTGTTTGAGTAAGCTCCAGTCTTGTCTGGCCGGGCTTTCTTGCAATTCCGGAGGTAATGATTACGATGTCCGAATCCTTTGCATCCGGATAATCACCGGAAATAACCGATATCGGATCACGGAAGCAAGTTCCCTGTATAATATCCATAACCTCGCCATCCGCCTTTTTCTTATTAATATCAATCATAACGATTTCGCTTGCCACCTTCTCCTGTGAAAGAGTGTAAGCAATTGTTGAGCCGACGCTTCCCGCTCCTATAACTGTAATTTTACAAGACATACCAATTCTCCTTTTTCATATATTATCAATAACTATACCTAATCAATTTTATCACATTGTCGTTTTTCTGTCAATCTTTTAATCGGATTTAAAACAAAAAATACAACAAATAATGACTCTTTTTTAAAAAATATTTAAAAATACATCCAATTCCTCGGAAATTATTGTGCTAATTTCAGGATAAGCATTTTTTATTATTCTTTCAAATATTTCCGTTACGCACCTTTCCGAATAATAGTGGCCTATTTCAATAAAATCCACCCCGGAATGAACAAGAGTTCTTATATCCGAATAGCTCAAATCACCGGAAATATAGCATTCACAACCGGCATTGATTGCATCATATATCATGCTTCGTCCGCCGCCCGTACAAAGACCCACGCGCTTTATTTTTCTTTTCTTATCGCCCGTGCAGCGAATAACCGGCGCCCCGTATTCCTTTTTCAGCTTTTCGGCCAAGCCGCCAAGGCTTTCGTCCGCATTGCAAATTCTCATGCAGCCGTCTAAAGCCGCACCAGCAGAAGAAGCTTTAAGTCCCAGCTTTTTTACCATAAGGTCGTTAAGTCCGCCGGATGCCTTATCCATATTCGTGTGTGCTGAAAGCACGGCAATTGAGCTTTCCCCAAGAGTCAAAAGCATTCTTCCGTCGCTTGTGGCATCGGTTATGCTTTTCACAGGATTAAAAATTACCGGATGATGCGAAACAATCATATCCGCGCCTTTTTCTTTTGCTTCGTGCGCAATGCTTTCGTCAACATCCAGCGAAAGAAGCACCTTTTTAACCGGCTGTTCGCCATGACCGAAAAGCAAGCCCACATTGTCAAAATCCTCAGCAAGGCTCGGATTTGCATAATCTTCAATCACTCTTTTTATATCATTTACAGTTACCATTTTCAATCACCTCCCGGATAGCGCGAATATTTTCCTCGCGAAATGTGCGCTCATCCTCATTGTTAGTTTTGCTCATTTCATAACGGATAATTCTTTCCGCGTGCTTTAAAAAAAGCGGCCCCTTTTTTTTAATAACCT
>CAZITC010000044.1:7533-8003 GCA_964542085.1 uncultured Ruminococcus sp.
ACCTCAGGCCCAAGCAAATGCTCGGCTCGGCTAAGCTTCTGGCATCAATGCACGGCATGAATAACCGTGTAAATCCGTCCCCCGTCTAAAACAAGCGACTCGTTCCTTGTTTTAAGTCCCAGCTCCGAAAATGCGTCCCTTAGCTTGTCGGCCCGGCTCATCGGCTGAAGAATAAAGCTTTGTATACCGCTTATATCCGCTTTTTTTAATATTTCAGCAATAAGCTCGCCGCCCATTCCGGCAATAATCACGGTATCTGCCTTATCATACACCTCCGAAAGCCCATCCGAAAGCATAACCGTAACCTTATCGGAAAGCCCTTTTTCCGAAACGTTAGCCCTTGCCACCGCAACCGGCCCTTCATTTATATCGCAGGCATAAATTTTTTCCGCCTTATCTCCCTCAGCCAAAGCAATTGAAATTAATGCATGGTCGGCTCCGATATCCGCAATCACCTTGGATTTAGGTAC
>CAZITC010000045.1:0-7801 GCA_964542085.1 uncultured Ruminococcus sp.
GGACAATACTGTGAAGGATGCCATTGAATATCTTACAAAAATTCCGGATGTTCTTGCTGAGGAGGTGACGGACGATGAGCATATTGGCTAATCTTTTTTCTGCGGCTGAGGTTGAAAAATTTTTATCGGTGCTTAGAACAGAATTTTTAACGGCAACCTGGGAAACGGTTTATGTTACCGTGCTTTCCACGCTGTTTGCTGTAATTTTAGGCTTGCCGTTGGGCGTACTTTTGGTTGTCGGAGAGAAGAACGGCATCTGCCCCCTTCCACGTTGGCTTTTAAGCTTTATCGGCACGGTTATTAACCTTTTGCGAAGCGTTCCGTTTTTAATACTTATGATTATGGTAATTCCCTTCACGCGCCTTATTGTCGGCACCTCGGTCGGAACGGTTGCTTCCATGGTGCCGCTGGTTATTGCCTCCTTCCCCTTTGTGGCGCGACTTGCCGAAAGCAGTCTGCGTGAGGTTAACCCCAACATTATTGAAGCGGCGCAAAGCATGGGCGCATCGCCGATGCAGATTATCGTAAAGGTAATCATTCCGGAGTCCATGCCCTCGTTAATTTCCAATTTAACCATTGCAATAACCACCATTTTGGGATATTCCGCAATGAGCGGCATTATCGGAGGCGGCGGACTTGGCAAAATAGCAATAAACTACGGTTATTACAGATACCAGTACCTTATAATGTTTACCGCGGTTATTCTTCTTGTAATCATTGTTCAGCTGCTTCAGCTTTTCGGAACAAGGCTTGCTAAAAAGAGCGACAAGCGCTTGAAGAACTGATAAAAATAAAAAGCTTTCACATTTGTGAAAGCTTTTTTATTGCATTGATTTACAGCGCGGAAAGGGCCATTCACCTTCGGTTAAGCACCTTCATGTATGCCGCGCTTAGGAAGGCTTGAAAACGGGCTTAAAAGGCCTTGCCCCCGCTTTTAATGCTCACGATAGATAACACGCTTTCAAGCCTTTTGCGGCAAGAAAAAGCGGCTGAAAAATCAGCCGCTTTTTAATTTTCATGCCGTTTTAAGCATGCATTTTCAAAAATCTTTGAATAATTGTTGCCAGCTCGGCACGGGTTGCATTGTCGCCGGGATTTAATGTTGACTCCGTTTTACCCTTTAACAAGCCACTTCCGACCGCATAGCACATTGCCTCTACCGCATATTCGGAAATTTCCTCCGCATCTGTGTAGGAAAGAATGTTTGTATCCTCGCCTACCGATACATCATAGCCCATTGCCTTTGCAAACCTGTAAATAATGGTTGCTATCTGCTCACGGGTGATGTTTTCATCCGGCGCAAATTCATTTTCCGTCATGCCGTTGACAATGCCGTTTTGCTGTGCCCAATTTACCGCATCCGCATAATAACTGTCTGCAGTAACATCGCCAAAAGGAATGCCCTTATTCACCGCAGGCTGACCTGCCGCACGATAAAGAATTGTCACAAGCATTGCACGTGTAAGCGTGCCGTCCGGTGCAAACTCATCCTCAGAAATACCGTTCATTAAGCCCTGCTCAACCATGAAGCTTATTGCATCCTCGCCCCAATGACCGGAAACATCCTTAAAGCTCTTCTTTGCCGGCTTATCCTCACCCTTTTCGGAAGTGATTTCCACCGTGCAGTTGCCGGTAACGCTTAACTTAATGCCGTTTTCCGTTTTTTCAAATTCCGTTATTTCCGTCTTGTTGCCATCCGCATCCGTAACGGTAATTTTGGTTACATTTTCCGGATCTTCTACGGGAACGGTAACCTCTGTTTCCTTGTTCTTCGAAGCCTTGATTTCCGACTTGGTTGTGCCGTCCTCACCTGTTGTAGTGGTAACGGTTGTACCGTCCTTGCGCTTCTCGGTTGTTGTTACCTCACCGTCGGGCTTCTGTACGGTTTCAACAGTGTTACCCTTGTTATCCTTTTCTGTTGTGGTAACCGTACCGTCCTTTTCGGTTTCTTTAGTAGTGGTTGAGCCGTCCGGATTTTTTGTGGTTTCCGTTACTGTGCCGGTTGTTTTATCTTCCTTAACAGTAGTGGTTGAGCCGTCCGGATTTTTTGTGGTTGTGGTTGTTGTGTTGTCCTTTCTGCCGCCGGAGCCGCCGGAGCCACCGGAGCTGCCGGAGCTACCGCCGGAGCCTGATCCGGTGTAAAGGGTTACAGTGCCTTCAAGACCTTGGTAGCTTACGCTGTCTAACGGGCGGAAGCTCCACTTATATTCCTTGTTTGCAGCAACAATAGTATCATCGGATAAATAGTTGCCGTTTTCGTCCACCCAGCTTAATGTACCCTTGGGCCATGCCTTGTTTGCTTGCAATGCGGCATCTGCCAAGGTTTTACCTGCTTCTTCAATAGCGGTATAGCTCGGCTCACCGGTCAGCTGCTTCGCCGTAATCTTTACCGGAATTTCATAATAAACTATAGAATAACCGTCCGTCTGAGGTTCAAACATCGCTGTAACAGTGCCGTCCATTACTTTCAAAGGACCAGAAGGTACATTCCAATACCATGTGCCCTGAAGCACCTGCTCACCGTCCTTAACGGTTGCAATTGCAGAGATTGACGAGGAATCAATTTCCAAGCCGTCATAAACCTTTTCAAGGCCGCCGCTTAGTGTTACCGTTGCAACCTTCTTTTCCGTTGTATTAACGTAAACTTCAATAAACGAGTTTTTGGGGTTAAAATCAGTTCCCTTGCTTACATAAACGCTGAAGCCGCCAACGACTGTTGACGAATTTGCTTTTACGGTCAAAAGTCCGGTTTCCTCATTAATGCTTGCAGTTATTTCGTCATCCACACTATATATCGCATATTTCTCATTCTCAGCTCTGTCCGGAAGGAAAGAAAGGTCAACCGTTACGCCGGTTTCCACATCATCCTTGTTAAGAACAACGTTCACACCTACATTGGAAATACGCACGTTGCTCCATCTGTCATCTTCGCTATCCCTAATAAGATAAAAGTAAGAGCCGTCGTAGAAGGTGTAACCATCCGCTAAAATAGCGCCGACATCCACACCTTCACCTTGATAAAGGATGTTTGCATTAAGCCTATCCAGCTTAATGTTACCGCCGCTATAGTTAAAGCCTTGCCATATGTCTGCACTGACAGCGCCGTCAGCGCCACCCTTAACCGTACCGCCGTAGAAATCCATATCACGGTAGCAAATGATATCAACATCATAGTTGCCGATTATTTCAATGCTTCCGCCCGTCATACCAATGTTATATGCACACACCGCACTCTTCACACCAGCAAAATCCACCTGCTCCGATACATCCCTTAAGGTTATGCTTCCGCCGTTTACAACAAGATTTACCAGCTGTATTCCTGCTGAGGAAACACCACACATTCCGCCTTCTGCCGCAGCATCATCCGAAGTAGCGTTAAGCTTACCGCCGTTTACGGTAAAATACACTCCTTCGATACCAACGCTATATGCATCGAAATACTCCATAACGGATTTGTTGCCAACAATTGATGCATCGCCGCCTATTGCATTAACCGAGCCGCCGTTCATCTCAAAACCAAAAGAGTAAATACCTTCGCTTGACACCGTACCGCCGTCCTCGGCCTCAACGGAAACGGTTTGACCCTTCGCCGTAACGCCACCGCCGTTTACAACCATAGTGTCAGTACTAATACCTGCGCTGTAACCGCAAATATTCATACCCTCACCGTCGGTAATCGTAACTTTACCGCCGATTGCGTTAATAACACCGCCGTTTACCGTAAGGCCGTTACTGTATTCATTTTCGCAACCAAGATAAATACCGTAGCTGAAGTATTCATCACCGTCACCACTAGCTTCCGTTTCAAAATCGGCACCGGTTGCGTTAATAACACCGCCGTTTACCGTAAGGTCGTCGATTGTTAATATACCGCCGGAGGTAAGTGCCCCGGCATTGCCGCCGTTTGCATTTACAATACCGCCGTTTACAACCATGTGATGAAGATAGAACGCCAAATTGCTTGTAAACGGGTCGCCTTGAAGGGTGAAAACATGCTTTGCACCGGAGGCTGTAATGCTACCCGTTCCGTTCTTCTGTCCGTATACGGTGAAGGTACCCTTTTTCTCATCGCTTTGAACAATATTACCGTTAACGGTGAAGTTACTTCCGTCAGTTAAAATAAGGTTAACGTCACCCTCCAGGGTAATGGGTGCGCTTGCCGTAATGTTGCCTTCCGCAACATACCAGCCGGCGGTAAGCTTTGTTTCCTCACCGGTAAGCTTTTTGTAGTTTGTTGTTTGCTTTTCGTTTCCTTTTTCGTCAATATAACAAACCGCCGTTGCGTTTGCCTTGCCCTTGCGGCCGCAAGCGCAATATCCTTTTTCATTAAATGTACAGCTGTGGCTTTTAACCTCCACATTATTCAATATATAAACATTACCTTCTCCGGTTGAAGATTCCTCATCAATGACGGGCACTGTTACATTACCGGTTTCGGTTGAATAATAAGCATAGCCGTCTTCAAGATAGCCTAATACATCACTTTCCGAAGCCATGGGAATCCAAATTGACCCAAACTTTCCGCCCTTAAAAACGGTAGAGCCTATCTCCTTTTCATCAACGGAAGCCTCAAAATAACGAACGTCAGTGTAAGATTCAATTTCGCCGCCGCTTATTGCAACATTACCGCCGTAGTTGATAATGCGGCTTGATTCGTCCTCCGATAAAAAGCCGATTTTACCGCCGGCTATTTTAGCAGAATAGCCAAGCATAACCACAATCGTGCCAACCTTAATTTCACCGCCGGTAACAAGCAGGTTATCGCCTGTTTCCTTTGCCTCCGGCACAAGGGGTGCCCAGTCAAATAAGTTTTGCTCCTCTTGCCCCTCCGCAATGGAAAGAACAGATTTTCCCTTGCCGCTATAATCATAATCACCAAGCATAAGCGTTTCACCTGTAAGCACACCGCCTGTTACGGTAAGTGAAGCGTGTGAAATTCCAAGGGCGATTACATCAAGCGTACCGCCCGAAATTACAAGACTGCCGATAACCAAGCTCGGATAAGCTGTGTTAGCACAGGTAATTTTTCCGCCCTGAAGATTTACCTTGCTCGTTAAATCAACATATAAATTATCCGTCTTAATTAAGCCGCTTTTATTTGCACTGCTGTCCTTCACGGTGAAGGTGCTTGCTAAGCCATCTACACCGACGTAGATGGATGCGACATAGTCAGTATTACCCGATGCATCCTTGCGCGAAAGGTCAAGCGTGTAACCGTTCAAGTCCAACACCGTGTTGGAGTTAACAGGAATATCAATCGTACTGTCTAAGTCATATTCAACATCGGAAAGCAGGGTAATCGTTGCCATGAAAGGTCCTGCCAAAACTTCTGCCAGTATTCCAAAGTCATCTATATATCCGGTAATTGTTTCTGTCTCTTCCCTTTGGGTAATCTTAGCAATTGCACCTTCTGCACTGTCTAAAACTATAATCTTTTCGCGGCCGCAGGCGCAACGGCTATCCTCGCCGTCATCCTCCGCAAAGCTACAGGTGTGGGGCTTTACTATAACATTGCTCACTATACTCGATGCAGCGGAAACAGGCACTTCCTCGTGCTCCGCACTGTAAAAGGCATAGCCCGGGGCAAGAAAACTAACCACACTTTCATTACCAACCTGCACCGATTCAAATTCACCGCCGGAAAGCTGAATGTCCGCATCTGATCTGGCGAAAAGCCGTTTTAGGCTTCCGCCCGAGATTTTTGCACTACTCATTTCGCCATCAACACCAACACAGCCAATGTACTCGCTTATCTGTGTGGAGCCTACGCCAAGGCCTAGCTTACCGCCCGTCATTTCAAAAGAGCAGAAGTCTCCGACAACAACAAAGCTTTCAACAAGACCATTTGTAATGGTAAGCTTGGCCGCATATACAAGGTAAGTACCATAGTCTTCCAAATCATTTTCTCTTGTAACAATGTTTCCGCCGGAAACAACAATGTCTGCAGCAAAGGCAAAGAGGTTTTTGCAGCAAAGCGTGCCGCTTTCAACTGTCAACTGTGCCTTGCTAAATTGTGGATTTATATAACCCTCGACATAAACTGTGTCTTCCGTGTCAAGACAGCCCGACTTATTCTTGCTGGAATCCTTTATAACAAAATTTTTATTGATTAGCAGAGGGTACATACCTTCTAATTTAAGCTCACAGCCGTTTAAGTCCAAGGTAAGTTTTTTTGCCAATATCACAAAACTATCGTCATCAACACTACACCATGCTTCTACGGTGTTCTCACTAAGGGTAATATCACTCAAAAGCTTAATACTTTCGGTACATCTGTCAGACAACACTTCAGCAAACTGATCCTCATCTTGAATGTAAACCGTTTTACGGCCGAACATACTTGCAGTTGCAATGGCAGAGCTTGCTTCCTCCTCATACGGATCCTCTCCGAAAGGTACAATATAAATACTTTCGAGGGTTATGCTCCTTTCGCTGTAATCGATCCTGTCACCAAGCCTATAAAGCTCTGTTGCATCCACCTCTTCGCCCCGGTAAAAATAGGAAGTTGCCGGTGCCAAAATACTGCCGAGTGTTATTTCACCATTTGTTTTTATTTGTAAGCTTTTACCCTTTTCAAACTTAACCGTTCCGTCGCCTATATAAATAGTATCGGACTGCACATTAACAGCTTCACTTTCGCGGGCACTTTTAACTGTTCCCCCCTCCACAGAAAATAAATCGAATATGAATATATCACGGCAGTATTCTGCATTTGTACCTTCATAGTCGGTAACAAGTGCTCCACCAACGACGTATGCTCTATCGGCCCAGACAGCGTAGGATATGTCACCATTATGCCCTGAGTCTGCGTCGCCGCTTTTTGCCGTAACCGTTCCGTCGTAAAGTCCAAATAAATAAATAGTTTTTACACCAACACTCATGTTGTACGAATTCTTCTCCAAAGGTGTCTTAACGCTTCCGGCAATGGCCGTAAGATTACCGCCGGCCACAAAAACACTGTCTGCCGCCACGGCAATGTTTGCGCCATATGTTGCTTTATCCGCAGTTTGCGCTTCAATCACACCGCCGCATAAATTCAGGTTGCCGCATTTTATTGCGGAAACATCCATGCTCGAAGTATCTTCATTATATACTTTGAGCTTACCGGTGCCCTCTCTTTGTCCGTAAACCGTAAGATCGTAGGTAAGTTCACCATCATCATCCCAGCCAATAATTTCGCCGTTTACGGTAAGGGTTTTGCCGTCCGCCAAAATAAGATTAACATCTCCGGAAAGTGTAATATCTCCGTTAATTGTTACATCCTCAGTTACGACGTACCATCCTTCGCCCCAAAAAGTTGATTGAAGATGTAATCTTACCTGCCAACTGGTTTTCTATCCACTCCCCATCCCCATTAAGATAAGGAACAGTCGTACTTTCTACTGGTATTAAATTAATGTTCGGGTCAAGAGTTCCCGGAGTAACTTTTCCCGGGTCAAGTGTTCCCGGTCCTTCATTATTGGCAGGACTCTTACTATCTCCCAAAGCGGCGGAAACCGGCAACAGCGAAAGTGCCATTACCAAGCTAAGCAAAACTGCCAACAGTTTTTTTGTTTTCATACTTGCATTACCTCCTAAATTTTAGTTTATTTGCCTTTGATTAATTATAGCACAGCTTTAAAAATTTTTCAACCCAAATGCATTAAAACGACATTATTCCGTGATAAAACGACATTACAACGGCAATATCTGAAAATTCGGTCCGGATTAGGGGCCGAACTTTCCATTTTTTGATATTTTATCTTCTCCGTTATTGCACAAAAAAATGCCCCACAGGGGGGCATTTTCACTTACCTTATAC
>CAZITC010000046.1:0-7762 GCA_964542085.1 uncultured Ruminococcus sp.
AACTTTATTTGCAGATTGCCAAAACACTGTAAATAAAGAACGGCATATAGAGGCAAATAGATATATTGATAGCAAGATGCGTAATATGATGATGTTTGATTATCTATAAAATAGCGAAAGCACAGAGCCTAAAAACTCTGTGCTTTTAAAAACCCCCATTTTATGCGGTTTTTAAGAACTTGGGTTTGTTACACATTATATGTATAGATGGAGCGCTTGCGCGAAGGCGCACGCCGTAGCGGCCGCCCTGGCGGATTATTTCCGGCTCTTCCAGGCTAAGCTCATCAATGGAGGGATTAACAATTCCGTAGCCGGTATCTCTTACCTGGCGCAGAGCATATTTTATGCGGTTATATTCCTTTTCGGTTTGAGAAAGCTGTATTAAAAGTCGCATAAGCTTTTCGTCGCTGTCCACATTAAATCCGGTTGCTTTGTTCAGCGTATCGTAAAACAGGCTTTCCTTTATATTAAGACTTATGAAAGCACTTCCGCTACCCAAATCCACATTTTCAACCACGGCCGAGTCAATGTAGTCCTCGTCTGAAAAAGCATCCGTAAGCAGGCTTATCTGGCTTATTCTGTTGATTTTATTCACAGTATCGCGGATTTTTTGATAAATACGGCTTTTGAGCTCGTGGCCGTCAATGAGAGCTCTGATCCAGCCCGGAAGGTTTATTCCGATTTCCGTTACGGGAAATTCGTAAAGCAAGGCTTCAAGCACGGAGGAAATATCGCTTTCGGTCATGGTGGCACAGTTCATGCGCTTTACTGAAACACCGTATTTTTCCGAAATGGAGGCGGCCGCCGTTTTGGCGGACTCCGAGTCGGGAACGGCGGAGTTTAATATAACGGTAAAGGGCTTGCCGATCGCCAAAAGCTCGGAAATAACACGTCCCTCGGCCTCTTTGTAGCTTTCGCGCGGGATATCGGTAATGCTTCCGTCAGTGGTAATTACAAGGCCAACGGTGGAATGTTCGTTTATTACTTTTTTTGTTCCGGCTTCAGCGGCGGCCTCAAATGGAATGGCCTCATCCGACCAAGGCGTCTTAACCATGCGCGGGCCGTTTTCATCATCGTGGCCGATTGCGCCGGGAACAATGTAGCCGACACAGTCGATAAGCCGTACATTAAGTGAAGAATTGGTGTCGCCGAAGGAAATTTTTACGGCCTCGTTAGGAATGAATTTAGGCTCCGTAGTCATAATTGTGCGGCCGGATGCGCTTTGAGGCATTTCATCCGCCGCACGCTCCTTTTTATACGGATTTTCGATGTTCGGCAGTACAAAATACTCCATGAATTTTTTAATAAAGGTTGATTTTCCCGTTCGTACAGGCCCGACTATTCCTAAGTAGATATCGCCCTGTGTTCTTTTGGCAATATCCGAATAAATGTTATCCATAATATTCCTCCATCCAAGTGTAGTTTGTACATATGTATGAGGCAGAGGTGGAAATTATGATTGATTTTATATGTAAATTCAAAAAAACAGACAAAAAAGAGGAAGTAAAGTTAATTTTATGTTGACAAAACACGCGGAAGATGTTATTATTATTGTATCTGAAGGTGCTACATTAGTCCGCCGTGGGCGGTCAAATGCAGACGTATGACTTCGGAAATTAATCTTTTTTATTAACGGAGGTTGAGAAAAATGAAGAAAATACTGGCATTGGTTGTTGCTTGCCTTATGGTGTTGACCTTGTTCACAGCATGCGGTGGTGGCAGTGAAACGGACGGGAAAACAATCTATATCGGCGTTTATGAGCCGCAGTCCGGTGATAACGGTGCGGGCGGAAAGCAGGAAATACTCGGTATGCAGTATGCTAATTCGCTTTATCCCACTGTTGAAATCGGCGGCGAAACTTATAACGTTGAGCTTGTTTATGCTGATAATGAGTCTTCTACAGATAAGGCTGTATCGGCGGCAACAACACTTGTATCAAAGGGTGTTTCTGTTGTTTTGGGCTCCTACGGCTCCAGCGTTGCAATTGCGGCCGGCGATACGTTTAAGGCAGCAAACATTCCCGCAATCGGCGTTACATGCACAAATCCCCAGGTAACAGAGGGTAATGACTGCTATTTCAGAATTTGCTTCCTTGATCCCTTCCAGGGCACGGTTTTGGCAAATTACGCATATGAGGAGCTTGGTGTTAAAACCGCTTACTGCTTGGGTCAGCTCGGTAATGACTATGACCAGGGGCTTATAAACTACTTTAAGGAAGCAGCTGAGGCACTTGGAATTAAGGTTATTGCTGAAAACTTCCCCGAGAACAACTCGGACTTTAACTCCTACATAACAAATGCAATCAACAACGATGCGGATGTTATTTATGCTCCTTGCTCCTTAAGCTATGCGCAGCTTATCGTTGAACAGGCGGCTGCAAAGGGTGTAACCTGTCCTCTTCTTGCATCCGATACATGGGATTCCAACGTTATATTGGAGGCTGCAAAGGGCAAGGATCTTGACATTAACGTTACCACTTTCTATGCTGAGGGCGGAAATCCCGAATTCGAGGAAGGCATTAAGGCTTGGATCAATGCGGATAACAAAAACCTTTCCAACAACGGCGGAAACGATACACTTTCTGCTGTAACCGTAATGGGTTACGATGCTTACATGGTAGCATTGGAGGCTATAAAGGCTGCAGGCTCACCTGATGCATCGGCAGTTAAGGAGGCTCTTCCGTCAATCGTATACACCGGCGTATCCGGCGAAATTAAGTTTGACGAAATCGGCGACGCTATAAGAAGTGAAGCTTTCATTAAGAAGGCAGACACTGACAATGCGGTTTGGAAATTTGTAAAGGTTCAGAGCATAACAGAATAACTGTAACGCTGAACATGTGATTTTTTCATGGCGGAAGCTGTTAATTTGGCTTCCGCCATGAATTGTACATAAAAGGGAACGTATAAATGCGTTCCGTGCGGATGACCGCGAGAAGCGGATTTATACGTTTTTTTGAGAGGAGAGTTTTTAATGTCAGAATTTATAAGCGCAAATTTGCCTTATTTGCTTGCCGGAATATCCGTGGGCGGGCAATATGCGTTAATTGCGATTGGCTACACCATGGTTTACGGCATATTAAGGCTTATAAACTTTGCACACGGTGATGTTTTCATGGTTGCCGGCTTGGTTATGGTTTATTCTACGGCCGTTCTGCCTATGTACATTTCCATTCCGTTGGTGCTTATTGCAACGGTTGTTTTGGGAATTTTAATTGAGAAGGCGGCCTACAAGCCCTTGAGAAGTGCACCGCGAATGTCTGTTATGATTTCGGCCATCGGCGTTTCATACCTTCTTCAAAACTGTGCACTTTATTTTACAGGCGGTCTGCCTCAGGTTTATCCGGCAATTCCGTTCCTTTCGCGCCTGGTTAATATTGGCGGAACAAGCGTTAAGCTTGTAACGGTAATCACGCCCCTGCTTACAATAGCGCTTGTTGTTATTTTGGGGCTTTTGATTAAATATACAAAAATAGGAATGGCGATGCGCGCCGTTTCAAAGGATTTTGAAACAAGCCAGCTTATGGGTATAAAAATCAACTCGGTTATAAGCATAACCTTTGTTATCGGTTGCTTTTTGGCGGCAGTCGGCTCGCTTCTTTATTTCACAAATTACACCTCGGTAATTCCCACCTCCGGCGCAATGCCCGGCCTTAAGGCATTCGTTGCGGCGGTATTCGGCGGCATCGGCTCAATTCCCGGCGCGGTAATCGGTGCGTTCATCATCGGTATTTGCGAAAATATTATAAAGGGCCTTGGATGGACAACGTTTTCCGATGCATTTACCTTTGTTTTGCTTATAGTTATTCTTTTGGTTAAGCCCACCGGAATATTCGGTGAAAAGGCAACCGATAAGGTTTGAGGTGACAGCAATGAAAAAAAGTTTAGAAAAGAAAAACCGCACGGGTACATATATTGCAATCGGCTTGATTGCGGCGCTTTACGTGTTTTTATATCTTTTGGACAATGTGTTAAAGCCCTCGGCAGTAACGCTTATGCTTACTCCGGTATTAAGAAAAGCGGCTATTTATGCACTTCTTTGCGTATCGCTTAATTTGCTTAACGGCTTCACGGGTCTTTTCTCGCTGGGGCAGGCTGGCTTTATGTTAATCGGTGCATATACCTATGGTGCAATAATGATTCCGGTGGAACAGCACGACTCGGTGTATCAGTATTTTGACGGCGGCATAATTAAGTTTTCGATTGCCGAGGCTCTGGGCAAGGTAATCGGAGTTAATGCAGGTAACTTTTTAGGCGCGATAATTGCTATTATCATTGCCGGTCTTGTGGTTGCGGCCTTTGCGGCGCTTATCGGTATCCCGGTGCTTCGCTTAAAAAGTGACTATCTTGCAATTGCAACCCTTGGCTTTGCCGAAATAATAAGGGCGTTTTTCCAGTGGGATAAGCTTGGCGCGGTAACTAACGGCTCCAATCTTTTAAGAAAATACACAAACTTTAACGATATGCAGTTTAATGTCGGCTCCAAGGTTATAAAGCTCGGCTCTGCCTTTCCGTTTCTTATTGCAATGGTATCAATTTGCATAATTCTTCTGCTGATTAATTCTTCCTACGGAAGAGCGTATAAGGCAATAAGAGATGATGAAATATCGGCGGAGGCAATGGGAATTAACCTTTTTAAGCACAAAATGCAGGCGTTTATTATTTCCAGCTTTTTTGCCGGAGTCGGCGGTGCACTGCTTGCAATGTTCCAAACAACAATTCAGGCGGCGGCATTTAAAACAGCCATGACATACGAAATTCTTCTTATGGTGGTTATCGGCGGTATCGGCTCGGTATCCGGAAGTTGCATAGCATCGTTTTTGTACATCGCTTGCTCCGAGTGGTGGTTAAGATTTTTGGACTCGGGCAGTCTTTTCGGAGCGGTAGAGGTTCCCTTTTTCCGCGACGGCTTCCGAAAGGTTGTTTTTTCTGTTATCATAATGGTAATCGTGCTCTTCTTCTCCCGCGGTATTATGGGTGATAAGGAGCTTTCCTTCAGACGGATTGTGAAAAAATTCAAAAAGAAAAAGGCTTCCGGAGGTGAGGTAAATGAGTGAAATGCTTAGTCTTGAAAACATAACAATGCAATTCGGCGGTGTTGTTGCGGTAAACAACCTGTCAATGAATGTTAAAGAGGGCGAAATTGTTGCACTTATCGGCCCCAACGGTGCCGGAAAAACAACGGCGTTTAACTGTATTACAGGTGTGTATGAGCCTACAAACGGTATAATTGAGTTTGAGGGTAAGCCGATGGTTGAAAACCATCCCCGCGGAAAAATGAAAAAAATATACGCCGGCGAGAATAAGACAATGTATGCCGGCAAAAAAACCTTAAGTCCCACGCCGGATAAGATTACAAAGCTTGGCATTGCACGAACATTTCAAAATATCCGGCTTTGGAAAAGCATGACGGTTATGGAAAATGTGCTTACGGCATATCATATGCGCGCTCACCAAAACGTTTTTACGGCAACCTTCAGAATTTCCCAAAAGGAAGAAAAAAGAATGCGTGCTGAGGCGGAGGCGCTTTTAAGAGAGCAAAACCTTTGGGAGTTTAGAGATGAGCTTGCAACAAGCCTTCCCTACGGCCTTCAGCGAAGGCTGGAAATTGCCCGTGCAATTGCAACGGGACCGAAGCTTTTACTGCTTGATGAGCCGGCGGCCGGTATGAACCCGCAGGAAACCATTGAGCTTGCACAGTTTATTGCGGAAATTAGGGATAAATATACGCTTACGGTGCTTATGATAGAGCATCACATGGACCTTGTAATGAACATATCCGACAGAATTTATGTTTTGGACTTCGGACGTCTTATTGCGGAAGGAAAGCCGGATGAAATTCAGAAAAATAAGCATGTAATTGACGCTTATCTGGGAGTGAGTGAGGAATGAGTAACACATTTTTAAGGATTAGTAACCTTAAAGTAAATTACGGTGGAATTGAGGCTGTAAAGGGCATAAACATGGAAATTCCACGCGGTCAAATAATAACGCTGATAGGTGCCAACGGCGCAGGGAAAAGCTCGGTTTTGCGCACAATTTCCGGCCTTGTTAAGCCGAACGGCGGCACCATAAGCTTTGAGGGGGAGGAAATAACCGCAAAGGATCCGACGGCAATTGTTTCAAAGGGTATAACCCGTGCCGGAGGGAAGAAAAATATTTCCCGACCTTACGGTCAAGGAAAATCTTCGCCTTGGCGCATACTTAAGAAAGGACGATATAACCGCCGATATGGAGCGTGTTTTTTCGCTTTTTCCAAGGCTTAAGGAGCGTGAATGGCAGGCAGGCGGTACACTGTCCGGCGGCGAACAGCAAATGCTTGCGGTCGGCCGTGCGATTATGAGCAAGCCAAAGCTTATCATGATGGATGAGCCTTCTCTCGGCTTGGCGCCCTTAGTTGTTCAGGATATATTCAGGATTATCAAAACGATTAATGAAGAGGGAATAACCGTTCTTTTGATTGAGCAGAACGCAAACATGGCGCTTAAAATTGCGGATTATGCTTATGTGCTGGAAACTGGTCACATTACAAAAAGCGGAAGCGGAGAAGAGCTTTTGGCCGATGAAAGCATAAAGGAAGCTTATCTCGGAAAAAGCAAATAACAGAAAGGATGACATTTTATGAAGAGAGATTTTGTCCGTGACATATATGCCGCCGTCAGTGAATACAGCGAAAAAACCGTTACACTGGGCGGATGGATAAGGAATATAAGGGACAGCAAGGAATTTGGCTTTATTGATATGAACGATGGAAGCTGTTTTAAGAATATTCAAATTGTATTTGAACGTAAAAAAATAGCAAATTACGATGAAATTGCCGCGCTTAATATTGGCGCCGCGGTAATTGTTAAGGGAGTTGTTGCCCTTACCCCGGGAATGAAGCAGCCTCTTGAAATTAAGGCTGAAAGCGTGGAGGTTGAGGGTACCTCAACACCGGATTATCCCATTCAGAACAAGCGTCATTCGATGGAGTTTTTGCGTGAGCAGGCCTACCTTCGTCCGAGAACAAACCTGTTTTCGGCGGTGTTCAGAGTAAGGAGCGAGGTTGCCTTTGCAATTCACAGCTTCTTTCATGAGCGCGGATTTGTTTATGTGCACACGCCTCTTATTACCGGCTCGGACTGTGAGGGTGCAGGCGAAATGTTCCGCGTTACCACGCTGGATATGAGCAATCCTCCGAAAAATGAGGACGGAACAATTGACTGGTCGAACGATTTCTTCGGAAAAAGCGCAAACCTTACTGTTTCCGGTCAGCTGGAGGGTGAAACCTTTGCTATGGCATACGGTAAAATTTACACCTTCGGCCCGACTTTCAGAGCGGAAAATTCCAACACTGCGCGCCATGCGGCCGAGTTTTGGATGATTGAGCCGGAAATTGCGTTTGCCGATTTGGACGATAACATGGCTCTTGCATGGGATATGATTCAGTATATAATAAAGCACGTTATGGAGCATTGCAGTCAGGAACTGGAATTTTTCAACAGCTTTGTTGATAAAACATTGCTTGAAAGGCTTACGGCCCTTTCAAAGAGTAATTACACCAAGGTTACCTACACCGAAGCGGTTGAGCTTTTGAAAAAAAGCGGCGAGAAGTTCAGCTATCCCGTTGAGTGGGGCTGTGACCTTCAAACGGAGCACGAGCGTTACCTTACCGAAAAAATATTCAAAAGCCCGGTGTTTGTTACCGATTATCCGAAGGAAATTAAGTCCTTCTATATGCGCTTGAACGATGACGGCAAGACCGTTGCGGCAATGGATATGC
>CAZITC010000047.1:0-7656 GCA_964542085.1 uncultured Ruminococcus sp.
GCGGACAAACGGTTTTCAAGACCGCCTCGTTATGACCACTTCGATACCTCTCCACGAGTCACAAATAGTATTATAGCATAGAAAAACACTGTTGTCAAGGACTTTTTTTTCATCTTTTGATATTGCAGGCAGAAAAAAAATGTGATACAATAAAAAAAGACGGAGGAATGAACATGGAAAGAATAAAAGACCACTTAATTGCCCTGTTCACGGTATTTATATGGGGCATAACATTTGTAAGCACAAAATATCTTACCGGCGCACTTTCATCGCTGGAAATTTTATTTGTAAGATATTTGATTGCGTATATTGCCCTGTGGGTTGTTGCACCGCGCCCGTTTAAGTTTGCCGGACTTCGCCATGAGGGGCTTATGCTTGCGGCAGCATTGAGCGGAGCGGCACTTTATCAGTTTATGGAAAACCTGGCTGTGTGCTACACAAGCCCGGCGAGCGTTTCGTTCATAACAGCAACGGCGCCGCTTTTTACAGCTATTTTGGCGCATAAATTTTTGGGCGAAAAATTCGGAATAAAGGGATTTTTCGGCATGCTTATTTCGGTTTTCGGTGTGTTTTTAATTTGCTTCGGTGACTCGAAAACCATTGAAACCGGCCTTTTGGGCGATATTATTATTGCCTGCTCCATTTGGCTTTGGTCGGTTTATTCTGTGCTTATTAAAAAGCTTGCCGCCTTGGGCTATGGAGGAGCGCTGTTGACAAGAAGGCTGTTTTTCTACTCGGTCATTGTCATGCTTCCCTTTGTTATTGCGACGGGTGACATTAGCCATGCGCCTGCGCTTTTGCGGCCGGAGGTTGGACTTAATCTTCTGTTTTTGGGCATATTGGCCTCGGCCGTATGCTTTGCAACATGGAATCGCTCTGTAGATAGGCTGGGGGCTACAACCACAAGCAAATATCTTTTCATTTCGCCTATTATCACGCTTCTTGCACAGGCGGCCTGCTCAATGGGCACAGTCAGTGTGGCGGCGCTTTTCGGCATGGCGGTAACGCTGGCCGGCATAGGAATTTCCGAATTCGGAAAAAATAAATAAAGGAGTTGTTGTTTATGTTGAAAATTGGAATTATGGGCTACGGAAATCTCGGCAGAGGTGTTGAAGCCGCTGTGAAAAACGCACCCGATATGGAGCTTTACGGAGTATTTACAAGAAGGGCACCCGAAAGCGTTAACACATTAACTGGCGCACGTGTTTTTCACGCAGACTCTGTATTAGAGCATGAGAACAATATAGACGTGCTTATAATATGCGGCGGAAGCGCAACGGATTTGCCAAAACAAACTCCGCTTTACGCAAAAAGCTTTAACGTTATTGATTCGTTCGATACTCACGCAAGGGTGCCGGAGCATTTTGCCAAGGTTGATGCCGCGGCAAAAGAGGGCGGAAAGGTTTCGGTTATATCCGTGGGCTGGGACCCGGGAATGTTCTCGCTTATGAGAGCGTACTCCGAAGCTATACTGCCGGACGGCAACAGCTATACCTTCTGGGGCAAGGGTGTAAGCCAGGGTCATTCGGATGCGATAAGAAGAATTGAGGGTGTGGCAGATGCCCGTCAGTACACCGTTCCCGTGCCGGAGGCACTGGAAAAGGTAAGAAGCGGCGAAAATCCGACACTTTCCACAAGAGAAAAGCATACAAGAGAGTGCTTTGTGGTTGCAAAGGAGGGCGCTTCCAAGGAAAAAATTGAAAAGGAAATAAAGGAAATGCCCAATTATTTTGCCGATTACGATACAACGGTACATTTTATTACAGAGGGGGAGCTTAGGCGCGACCATGCATCGCTTCCTCACGGCGGCTTTGTTATAAGAAGCGGAAAAACGGGTCTTTCCGGCGAAAACAAGCACGTTTGGGAATACTCGTTAAAGCTTGACTCCAACCCCGAATTTACCGCATCGGTGCTTATCGCTTACGCAAGGGCGGCGGCAAGACTTTCCGCGGAAGGCGTGTCCGGCGCAAAGACTGTTTTCGATATTGCGCCATCATATCTTTCGGCAAAATCCTGTGAAGAGCTTCGCCGTGAGCTTTTATAAAAGTTTATGAATTGTTAAGATTTGGTTTATTGATATTCAAGGCCTGTGCCTTATAATATAATCACAGGGATATCCCAAAGGGGAGAAATTTAAGTTAAGGAGGATTTTTCTATGATTAAATTAAAAAACAGGGCGATTGCATTGGCATTGGCCGGAGCGGTGCTTTTTACAACAGCAGCCGCAGCGGATTTTTTGGCCGGCGATGCATACACGGGCGCAAAGAACGCGGTTAAGGACACGGTGGCTTATTTTTCCGACGGTGCAAGTTCGGGAACAGTGGAAGCAGGAGTTAATGTTTTGATTGATTCGGAAGCTGTGATGACCGGTGAGTTTTTGACAAAAGTCGATTTTGAAGCATACCGCATGGAAAGCTCGGAAAGAACAACGGATTTGGACGACACATATGAATACCGCCACTATGAGGATGAGAATAAAAACGTGCGCTATCTGGTGGAGGAAGATGTCTATTACGTTTACCCTTACGGCTTATCAAGGGATTATGCTATAATCAATAACCCGTTTGAGGAAGAAATGGCTCAGGACCTTGAAAAGGTGTTTGACGCATTTGTAGGTAATCTTAAGGAGTTTGTGAACAGTAAGGATAACGGCGACGGTCGCCTTTACTACGGTGAGCTTGACTCCACGCAGATACCGGCACTGCCCAATACCCTTGCGGCGTTTGTTACAAAGTACACCTTTAATGATGATTATCAGCGTGAAAGGTACGGCCTGACTTATCTTTCTGAAATAGCTGTGGAAGGCATAAAGGGCTCGCTTGCGGTTGATAAGGACGGTATAATCGAAAATGCCGAGGGCTCACTTACCATGCTGGGATTTGATGAGGACGGGAACGAGCATACGATTGCGCTTGAGGGCTATATTAAGCTTTATGACATTGATAACACAGTGGTTTTGGAGTTTGACCCAAGCGGAAAAAACGTAATTGAACAGCCGGAGTGCATTGAAGAAACGGTAACCGTGTCTGCCTATCTTTTTGACGAGCGTGACCTTGGAACATATAAAAAGGATATTGTTAAGGTAAGCGATGACAGCTATGAAAAGACGGGCGAGGTTAAAATAACAATCACGGCAGTTGGCGACGGTGAAATTTCAGGAATCTACGAAAACACCGAAACCGAAGAAAGCATTCAGTTTAAGGCATCGAACTTCGTTGGCGATTCATATTATTTCGATACGGTAGAAGACGGCTGTGTTATTGTTAAGGACTTTGAATATAACGAGGAAGGTCCCTGCGGCATTAATGTTTATACAGGCGCGGTTGTGGAGGAGGGCGGCTGGCACTCTGACGGAGAAAGGTATAAGCTTGCAAGAAGCTTTGAGTAAAGGAAGGTTTTTATGAAGGCAATAGAGCTTATATCACTTACGAAAAAATATAAAAACGGCCGCGGAATAGAAAATGTAAGCTTTGAAATCGAGGAAGGTGAAATATTCGGCTTCCTCGGGCCCAATGGCGCGGGAAAGACGACGGCAATGAAAATTCTCACCGGTCTTTCCCGCCCCGATGAGGGGTCGGCGCGCATTATGGGATTCGATGTCAGGGAGCATTTTTCCGACGCCATGAAAAAAACAGGCTGTATAATTGAAAACGTTGTTCCTTATCCCAATCTTACTGCCATGGAGAATATGGAGCTTATTGGAAGCTTTAAGGGAGCGGACAGGGAAAACCTTGAGGAGTGCATAAAAAAGGTTTCACTTTCGGCCCACAAGGACGAAAAAACCAAAAACTTTTCACTTGGTATGCGTCAGCGCTTGGGGTTTGCAATGGCAATGGCAGGCAATCCCTCCGTTATGATTTTGGACGAGCCGTTAAACGGCCTGGATGTTTCGGGCATGGTGGAAATAAGGGAGATTATAAAAAGTATGGCGAAGGACGGTTGTACATTTTTAATTTCAAGCCACTTAATTCACGATGTTGAGCTTACCTGTACCAAGGTCGGAATACTCTACGGCGGCAAAATGGTGAATGTGGACACCACGGAAAACATCCTCTCAAATTATGCATCGCTGGAAAACTACTATTTAAGCGAGGTGGAAATGTATGAACGGGTTTAAAAAGGCCTTCAGTGCGGAAATAAAAAAAACCGCCGGCAGAAAGAAAATTAAGTTTGCACTTATTTTGTGCCTTGTGTGCGTTGTGCTTTCCGCCGCGGTGTGTGCCCTTGCCGGGAGCTTTATGGGCATTAATATGACGGGGCGTGCCGAGCTTTCGGTAACCGTGCTTCCGGTGTTTATCAAGTTTTTAATACCGCTTTTCACCGTATTCATGTGTATTGATATTTTCGGCGGCGAATACGGCTCCGGTACGATGAAAACAACACTTTTAACCGGCGCAACCAGGTCAGAAATTTACTTTGCCAAGGCGGCGGTTTTGGGAGTGTTCATCGTTCTTATGCTGGGCTTTTCGATGGTGTGCTCCTTCATTGCCTCCGTGATTGTGGGAAAGACAGAGTTTAATATTTTAAGGGTGCTTCTTTCCTACATAATTTCCGTTGTGCCCTTAATGAGCTTTGCGTTTATGAGCATGCTTGTTTCCAACATATTCAAGGGCAGTGGGTCGTCGTTTATGATAACAGTGCTTTTATACATTGCTTCATGGGTTATCGGAATGGTATTCCCATTCCTTTCGGGAATACTTGTAACAAAAGGATTTGATGTGTATGTGCTTTTGTCACAGCCCATACTTTCCTTCGGGAAAATTATAAGGCTGTTGGCACTGTCAGTCGGACTGGGCGCTGTTTTTGCCGGGGTTGGCGAGCACATTTTTGAAAGAAAAGAGCTGTAATATGAGAAGGTACTTTTTGCACCTTTCGCTTCTTTTATTGGTAACGGTGCTGGTTTTAAGTGCCGGCACGGTTTACCTTGTTTTGGGGCAGGCTACGCTTTTGGCCGGAGGTGACGGACAAGGCACCTACACCCTGGTATTTGAGCGGGACGGCAAAAGCATTTCCGTTCCGCCATTGACCGAAGCCGAGCGAAGAAGCGTTTACGTTTCAGCTTTGGGAAGCGGCAAAGCAACGGTGGACGGTAAAAGCTTTAAAGCGAGTATAAGTGAAGGCGCCTCCGGGGAAACGTTAATCTTGCTTTCCGCGCCGAGCAGAATTTACGGTAAGCTTGTAACAGTGCTTGTGATTACAGGATTTGTAACTGCGGTATGGTTTATGGCGGCGGTGTTTTTCCTTCGGCGGCGCGTGGAAAATGATGTTATTTTGCCAATCGAGCACTTATCGGAAAGCTTCGGCGAAATTGAGGGCGGAAATTACGATTGCTTGATTGAGGAAGAGGGAAAAAACGAGGTTTTGGCTCTCATGCGTGCGTCGGAGTCGCTCAGGGTAAGGCTTAAGGACGAGGTTTACAAAAAGGAAAAGGCGGAGGAGGACAGGCGCTTTTTGATATCGGCCGTGTCCCACGATTTAAGAACGCCGGTTGCCGCCGTCCGCGGCTATTTGGAAGGAATACGCGACTCGGTGGCCGATACAAAGGAAAAGCGTGACGGCTACATAAATAAGGCCATTGACCGTTTGGATTCTGTAGGCAGAATGACGGACGATTTATTAACCTATTCCAAGCTGCAGTCCGGAGGTGCAAGCTATGACATAGCGGAGGTGGAGCTTTCGGCCTATCTTTCGGACCTTGCTGAGGAAGAGGCCTTTGGCTTTATTGAAGAGAAGAAAAGCTTAAGCTTTAAAAACGAAGGCGGAAGGCAGTATATAAAGACTGACCCGGAAAAGCTGGCGCGGGTTATTAGGAACATTACGCAAAACGCTAAAAGGTACATCGCCGAAGGAACGGGTCGGGCAGAAATAATTTTAAGACGCACAAAAAGCGGCGCAGTAATAGAAATTGCGGATAACGGCGAGGGAATTGAGCCTGACGAGCTTCAAAGAATTTTTGACCGATTTTACCGCGGCACGAAGGCGCGCACCTTTAACGGGTCTGTTGGCCTCGGACTTGCAATTTCCAAAAGAATTGTGGAGGATTTGGGCGGAAAAATTTGGGCGAAAAGCTGCCTTGGACGGGGAACAAGCTTTATGATAAGCTTTCCGGCAGACCGAGTGAGGGGAGAGAATAATGAAGAAAATTTTGCTGATTGAGGACGATTTGTCCATATCCGAAATTGAAAAGGACTATTTGGAAATGAGCGGCTACTTCGTTTCCGTTGCGCATGACGGCGAAGCCGGCTTGAAGAAAATACGCACGGAGGGCTATGACCTTGTGGTATTGGACATAATGCTTCCCAAGATGGACGGCTTTGAAATTTTGCAGGAACTTTCCGCCGACAAGGACTTTCCTGTGATTGTCGTTTCCGCAAGGGACGAGGAGTTTGCAAAAATAAAGGGGCTTGGTTTGGGAGCGGACGATTACATGACAAAGCCGTTTTCCATGGGTGAGTTGGTTGCACGGGTCAGCCGCCAAATAAAAAATTACGAAAAATTCGGCAAAGGCTCAGACGGCTTTATTTCTCTGCGCGACCTTAAAATAAGCGAGTCACAGCGTAAGGCTATAATAAGAGGAGAGGAAATTGCCTTAAAGCAAAAGGAGTTTGACCTTTTGCTGTTTTTGGTGAAAAATCCCGACCGTGTTTTTTCAAAAGAACAGCTTTTTGAAAAAATATGGGGCATGGATGCATTGTCTGACGTTTCGACAGTTACTGTGCACGTTGCAAGAATAAGAGAAAAAATTGAAAAGAATATCCAAAAGCCCGAATATATAACTACCGTATGGGGCGTTGGCTATAAAATAAAATCAACAGTTTAACCGAAAAACCTCCCGAAATGGAAGGTTTTTCTTTTTTTGGCTTTGTTTTTTTGTTTTTTTGTTAGTTTCTCTTGACTTTTGATTGAATTTGTTGTATGCTATATATGTGTAAAATTTTAAAAGGAAGGACAGTGTAATATGCCCCTTATCGTAAGTGATGTTGACGGCACACTTTTAATGCCCGGCGAAAAAAATATTGGAATAAGCACGGCCGCGGCAATTGATTACGTGCTCTCTAAGGGCTCGGCATTTGCGGTTGCATCCGGCCGAAGCTTTACGGAGCTTCGAAGGCTTTTTGCCCGCTGGGAGGATAAAATTTATTTTATCGCATCGGACGGTGCCGTTTGCGTTTACCGCGGAGAAACACTTTTTGCCTCACCGGTTTCCGGATTTGAGGGGGAGTGCTTTGCCGCACACGGAAAATATGCGGCATATTTAAAGTGCGAAAAGCTTCCTTTAATAAGAGCGCATATGAGCCATTACAACAATCACGTTATGCGTGTGGCGGATTTTTCCGAAATTGATGCACCTGTATACAAAATAACGGATTTTGCGCCCGAAAGGGAAACGGGGCTTTGCCCGGTGTATAAGTCGCGTACAATGACGGAATACGTTTGCCGTGGGGTCAATAAGGGCGCAGCTGTGAAAAAGCTTTGCAAAATAACGGGCATTGATAAGGAGGAGGTTATCTCCTTCGGTGACGGGGAAAACGATTTGGAGCTTTTTGAAGAAAGCGGTTTGTCGTTTGCGGTTGCCGGAGCCCCGCCCATGGTTAAAAAGGTGGCCGAGAAAACAACGGCAAGCTTTTTCGATGAGATAAGAAAGCAAATTTGAAA
>CAZITC010000048.1:0-7491 GCA_964542085.1 uncultured Ruminococcus sp.
GGGGGAAAATTACGAATGGACCGATATGTATGACGGCTTTGCCAAAACAGCTGAAGAAGAGGGCTTTCCTGAGCTGGCCGAAAAATTCCGCATGGTTGCGGCAATCGAAAAAATGCACGAGGAGCGTTACCGTGCACTGCTTCACAATGTCGAAGCCGCCGAGGTATTTAAAAAAAGCAGTGTAAAAATATGGGAATGCCGTAATTGCGGCCACGTTGTTGTAGGCACCGAAGCGCCGGAGATTTGCCCGGTCTGCGCTCACCCGAAGGCTTATTTTGAGCTTCACGCAGAAAACTATTAAAAAAATGCTGTGCTTCCCGCACAGCATTTTTTTAACTCAACTGGGTTATTCTGCTTGCAGAGCACAAATTACCGTAGCTTGGCAAGCACCAAAAATCCAGCCGTTCTTCCTGAAGCTCATCAATTTTTTCAATCCTGCCGGAAAGATAATCCGAAAGGCGCGCTATTGCTGTTTCAATTCGCATAATCGCACCGCCGTATCTTATGTCCATTATCTCCCATCCGATAGGCTTATATTCATCAAAATAGTATTCGCGGTGCGCTATTCTCAAGGCCTTCATATCCTCATAAAGCCTTGGCAGGTCATCATTTTTAATTTTTTCAAGCCCCGCCGTGTCGTTATTTTGATAGCTGTTGTAAAGCCTTACACCCATGTACTGCTTTTGTGAAAGTACCTTTGAAAGCGCGGCGTAAAAATTAAACATTATTTTAAACGGCTCATTTTTCGCATGGTCGGCCATTCTTTTTGCAAGGGCGGCATAATGCTCCGTCATATCGCACCTTGCCATAGATTTATCGTAAAGTCCAAGCATAATGTCCTGCCACATTATCACGCGGCTGAGCTGAAAGTTATCCACGTTTTTGTTGTTATATTCCGGCACAGTATCAATAAAATCAATGTCCCACAGTGCCTCCCACGGGGTTTCGGTTGCCATTTGAAGTCGCTTTTTCGCGTTTTCGATTGTCGGCTTATCCGAATACATATGCTCAGCAAAAACCGAAAGTCCCGGAAGCGTTGCAAAGGTGGACGACTCTCTTTGGTCATCACCCCACACAGTTGCAATAATCTCACGAACTCCGGCTCTTTTGCAAGCGGCAAGCGCCGCGTTTGTTGTCACAATAGTTTTTTCGATGTGGCATCCGAAGCTTCTTACATTTCTGGCACAGCCGGCAAAAATAACCTGGTCAGAAAGCTTTTTGCTTTCCTTAAACCTGTCAAAATAAAATTCCTCGTCCGTGTGATAATAGTCCCAATAAATTATCCCAATGTTTTCCGTTACGGGCGTCCTGTCCTCTTTTTCAAAACGCACATCCTTATCGTAAAAATCAGCCGTTTTGGATTTTCCGCGGAAAAACATATCTGCCCACATCATCGGCTTCATTTGATATTTTTCCGTAATCTCGGTTATTTTTGCCAGGTGCTCGTCCATAATATCACTTTGCTCACGCCATCCGTGCTTTTTCAAATAATTTCCGTGACCCAAGTCCCATGCCTCGTCAAGGCCTAAGTGTATTCTTCTTGAACGTAGGGAGCGCGAAAAGGTTTTAATCATTTTATCTATCAGCGCATAAACCCCTTCCTCACCGACCATTAATATGTCCGGCCTATCCGAAAGCTTGCTGTAGCAAGGTTTTTTAATAGCCTCGGTCAGGTGACCGAGTGTTTGAATTGCACCCACAAGTTCAATGCCCAAGGCGTAGGCGTAATCATCAAGCTCCTTAAAATCATTTTCTGTATATCTGGGGCGCATGTTTCCGAAATAAGGCTCGCCCTCTATTTCATAGCAGTCCTCGGTATAAAGCATCATCATATTATACCCCATGGAAGCCAAGTAAAGCATCATGCGCTTGGCGGATTTTACATTCATAATTGAATTTGCCTGCGACCCGTCAAACATGGCTCCGAGCGTGTCAAAATACACCTCTTCGGTGTAATCCGTCTTTCCTTCCTTTTCCATATCCCTAAGGCTTATAAGTGATCTGAATATTTGATAGTCCTCCGTAAGATAAAATATCGCTTCATTAGCTTTTCTTTGTATGGTAATTTTTCCGTTGTTAGACTTTTCGGTTTTAATAACAATTCCGTCCTTTTTTTCATTGATTTTATGGATTTCCAAAAAATCCCCCATTGCCGGACGAAAGCGCTCATTCAAATTTTTAAAAAATATTTTCATACCGTTCCCCTCAATCGAATTTTTTTCAGTATAACATACTGCCAATTTATTTTCAACCCTTCAACCAAAAATATTTTCCAAATAATAAATATGTAATAAAAAATTCACATGACAAGTGCGCTCATTTGTGATATAATGTAATTGAATATAAAAAAATCGGAGGCAGCCTATGAAAAAGAAAATTTTTATATGCGCTTTTATTATAATATTTATGCTTACGCTTATTCCTGCTTTTGCCGAGGAATACACCGGCTCTACCCTTTACGGCAGGCTTACGCTTAAAATTCCGGATGTCGGCGCGCTCACCTACACCTATACCCCATATCTTCGTGACAGTTCCGGCAGCCTTGTCCCGACTGAGGATTTGGTTTTAAGCCTTTCCGAGCTTCCGTACGGCGTCAATTTTGACTCCACAAAAAACACCGTCACCGTGTACGATACCGCCGTTTCAGGCGATATGTTTACCATAACAACAAGCTCGGTCAAATATCCGGGCATTCAGGAAAAGTCCTACACTGTGCGCCTTACGGATAATATGCTGGTAAACAGTAGCTTTTTGGATATGCCCTATATGAGCGGATGGGACGAAAAAAACAGTCCCTCCTTCCAAACGGACGGCTCCATGCTTAAAATTGATTTTAACTCAGACAGCGGCTATACTTACATTCTTACTCAGAAGGACAAACTTTCCTTTACCGAAAACACTTTATACGAATTCAGCTTTGAAATTAGAACCACCGCATCCGACAATGCGGCTACCGCCTCTAAGGCGTACAGTGAAATTATTGCCTCGTCGGCGGTTGTATACCTTTCAAACCCTAATTATTCAACCTGGACAAAGGTGACTGTGCCCATTCGTCCTTCTTCGGACGGTGATTATATTTTTTCGCTCGTCGCCCTTTCAGATGAAAACGCATCTGTTTTAATAAGAAACCTTTCGCTAAAGCCGGCCTCGGGCACTCTCCCTGTATCTATAAAGGCCTCTGTTCCACATGCGATTAACATTCCTTATTCCGGCGAAGTTAAATTTCCTATAACCATTCATGCCTATGACCTTGAGGATAACATTACCCCGGCTACCATTTATTACGAAATATCACCAAAATCCTCTCACATAACCTTCGGCGAGTCTGATATTGCAATCGGAGCCGAGGCGGATCCCGGCATTTACACAGTCCACGCCTATGCCGCAAGATATCCGAATGTAAGCACTGACTTTAAGCTGAATTTAACACATTCCGGAATTACGAATGGCGGCTTTGAGGCCGAAGGCAGTGAGTCACTTTGGTACACCTCCGGCAATGGAGTTTACGAAATAATAAAGGATAGCGGAAATTCCTACGCCTCGTTTACGCCGAACTCCGAAATAGGTGTTATGTACAACAACGCCTATGTTTCTTTCAGCGCAACGCAAAGCTATGTTTTCGCCGCCGACCTAAAGCGCCGCTTTTCCGACCAGGAAGCATATGTTACCTTTATAGTGGAGGACAGCGAAGACCCGGACAATCTTCAGCTTTGTGCATATTTTGAAATTGACACCTCGTGGAAAAATTACAAGGCGGTTTTTACGCCGGAAAAGGACTTAAGCGGTCGCTTTATTGTTGCAGTTAATGTTCCGGACGGCTTTGATGAGCAGACTGTTTATTTGGATAATATTTCTGTTACCATGGCCGAGATACGCGCCGAAAACGTTAAGATTTCCGGAACGCCGAAGCGCGGAAACACCCTTATCGGCTCATTTGATTTTGTAAATAACTTTGACGGAGAAAGCGCAAGCATTACAAACTGGGCCTTATCCGACAGTATAGACGGTCCCTTCCGCGAGCTTAGCTATTCAAACGTTAATGAGCTTGAGGTGACCGAGGACATGGAGGGGCGCTACATTATTTTTGAGGTAACCCCCATTTCACTTACGGCCGGCATAATCGGCGATACGGCAAAATCCTCCCCGCTGCTTGTGCCGCTGAAGCAGAGCACCTCACACCGCCCTTCATCCAAGCCCGAAAAAGATGATCCGGATAATGCGAAGCCGGCAAAAGACAAGCCGACAGACATTACAATTACTGCCCTTGTGTCCTATGACGGCAAGAACAGCTTTTCGGACTGTGAAGGCCATTGGGCTGAGGAAATAATTAATTCCGTTTACGCCTCAGGCATAATATCCGGCTACAGTGACAGGCTTTTTAAGCCGGACATTAATATAACACGGGCGGAGTTTTCTTCCCTTGTGGTCAAAAGCCTTGGCCTTGAAGCAGGGCTTTATTCCGGAAAATATGCGGACGTTTCCCTTCAGTCCTGGTATGCCGGCATTATTCAAACCATGCAAAACTGCTCACTTATTGAAGGTGTGACCGAGGACAGTTTTTGCCCCAACGCACCCATAACAAGGGAGGATGCCGCGCTTATTCTGGTAAGAGCATACCGCCTCATTCGCTCCGATATGCCTTCCTCAGAGCTTGGCTTTGCGGACACAAATTCCATTTCCGACTACGCACGCTCTGCCGTATCGTCCGCCGTTGCGCTCGGAATTGTTAAGGGCAACGAAAGCGGTCTTTTCCTTCCGAAAAGCAACGCAACAAGAGCGGAGTCAACAGTTATGCTTGCAAATTTTCTTAACGCGCTTAAAAACGATTGACAAAGCCGAAATAATGTGGTATAATTACCAAATGTAAAGTTAATATAAAAGCAATGACGGAAAGAGTAGCTTTATTTTTTCTTCCAGAGAGAGGGGCATATGCTGTGAGTCCTTTAAGATAAAAATTCTGCGAAAACCATTCCCGAGCCGCAAAGCCGAAAAGTTAAAGTAAGCCTTGCCGCCGATTGAGGCGTTAAATCTAACAAGTTAAATCCAAGGTGGAACCGTGTAAATTTTGCACCCTTGACTGAATGTCAGGGGTGTTTTTTAATAAAGGAGAATTTTTATATGAAAGTTATTTTTAATGACGGAACTGTAACAGAGTGCGCTCCGGAGGAGGAGCTTCACGTTATAAGGCACACAGCCGCACACATTATGGCACAGGCAATCAAGCGCCTTTATCCCGATGCTCATTTTGCTTACGGCCCTGCAACGGACAAGGGCTTTTACTATGACGTGGACTTGGGCGAGGTTAAGCTTTCGGACGAGGACTTAGCTTCCATCGAAAAGGAAATGCGCAAGATTGTTAAAGAAAATCTGCCCATAAGGCCCTCCATCCTTCCGCGTGAGGAGGCTGTTCGTTTTATGGCCGAGCGCGGCGAAATTTACAAGGTGGAGCACATCGGCGACCTTGATGAGGATGCACCCATAAGCTTTTTCACCCAGGGTGACTATACTGATATGTGCACCGGCCCTCACCTTTGCTACACAAAGGCGCTTAAGGCCTTCAAAATCACAGGTCAGTCCGGCGCATACTGGAAAAACGACAAGAACAACAAAATGCTTACCCGTGTAAACGGAATTGCTTTTGCATCCCAGGCTGAGTTAGACGAGCATATCAAACTTATGGAGGAGGCTGAAAGGCGTGACCACCGCCGTATCGGCAAGGAAATGGGTCTTTTCATGCTTTGCGATGAGGCTCCCGGCTTTCCCTTCTTCCTGCCCAAAGGCATGGCGCTGAAGAACGCACTTATTGACTATTGGCGCGAAATACACACACGCGAAAATTATGTTGAGGTTTCTACACCGCTTATTATGAACAGGCATCTTTGGGAAACAAGCGGCCACTGGGATCACTACAAGGATAATATGTATTCCACAACAATTGACGATGACACATACTGTGTCAAGCCGATGAACTGCCCCGGCGGTGTTATGGTTTACAAAAGTTCACCCCACAGCTACCGTGACCTTCCGTTAAGGGTCGGCGAGCTTGGTCTTGTTCACCGCCATGAGCTTCGCGGTGCTTTGCACGGTCTTTTCAGAGTGCGTTGCTTCACCCAGGACGATGCTCATATTTTCATGCGCCGTGAGCAGATAACCGACGAAATTGTAAACGTTGTGCATTTGATTAATGAGGTTTATGAAAAGTTTGGCTTTAAGTATTTTGTTGAGCTTTCCACCCGTCCGGAGGACAGCATGGGCAGTGACGATGATTGGGAGGCAGCAACAAACGGTCTTAAGACCGCTCTCGAAAAGCTTAACCTTCCCTACACAATAAACGAAGGTGATGGCGCCTTCTACGGCCCGAAGATTGACTTCCATTTGGAGGACTCCATCGGAAGAACATGGCAGTGCGGCACAATTCAATTAGACTTCCAGATGCCCTTAAACTTTGACCTTGAATATATTAACGAAAAAGGCGAAAAGGAACGTCCCATAATGATTCATCGCGTTTGCTTCGGCTCCATTGAGCGTTTCATCGGCATAATTACCGAGCATTTTGCCGGCAAATATCCCGCTTGGCTTGCGCCCGTTCAGGCAAAGGTGCTTTTGGTTTCGGAAAAAAGCGCAGATTACGGCAAGGAGGTTTACGAGGCCTTGCGTAATGCCGGCATAAGGGTTGAGCTTGATGCAAGGAACGAGAAAATCGGCTATATGATTCGTGAAGCGCAAACCGTTGACAGGGTACCCTATATGCTTATCATCGGCCGCGATGAGGCGGAAAACAAAACCGTTTCCGTCCGCAACCGTGACACAGCTGAAACAATCACAATGCCGCTTGATGAATTTATTCAAAAGCTTTCCAAAGAAATTAAAGAGCGAGCATAATATAAAACGCCTATCACCGGCAGGTGATAGGCGTTTTTCATGCCTTATTTAAATATTTCGTTATAATTTTTAATGCTTTCCTCAATAATTTTTATTGCCTCGTCACGACCTTGTACCTCATCCACAGCGGTTGTTTTTCCCTCCAGCTCCTTATAGGTTTGGAAGAAATGGCGCATTTCCTCAAAGATGTGCTTGGGCAAATCCGTAATATCCTTATATGTGTTATAGGTCGGGTCGTCATATGGAATGGCGATTATTTTTTCGTCCTTTTTGCCGCTGTCCATCATAACCATCACACCGATGGGATAGCACTTTACCAATGTCATCGGGTCAATATCCTCCGTTGTTAACACAAGTACGTCAAGTGGATCTCCGTCATCTGCAAGAGTCCTGGGAATAAAGCCGTAGTTTGCCGGATAATGAGTTGAAGTGTATAAAATTCTGTCCAAAATAAGCAAACCGGTTTCCTTATCCAGCTCATACTTTTTCTTACTGCCCTTTTTAATTTCAATCACAGCAATGAAGTTTTCCGAATTAATTCGTGAAGAATTAATGTCGTGCCAAATGTTCATACAATCACTCCTTTTTTATTTTAACACCGTTATTGCA
>CAZITC010000049.1:0-7409 GCA_964542085.1 uncultured Ruminococcus sp.
GTTTTACCCTCCACCGATTATTTTAAATTTGCTTTTTTTATAAATTTCCGCTCCACCCAAACCGTAAAAATTATCGCTCAGTCTATCCTATAAAAATAAATCGGCCGCGAATTTTCATCTAATTTTTGTTTAAAGTTGATTAGATGAAAATTCACGGCATACCCCACCGACTTTTTCTATATAATATTAACACCAATCAAATGACGAAAAGGAGGCTGCGCTCTTTTGAAACAACGTTATATGGCACTTATAATGACACTTCTTTTTTCAGCCGCCATGATAAATGCCTTAATTTATCTTTTTCCGAAGCACAGTATGCTTTTTACCGCGCTTTCCATTCAGGCAAGTGCGCCGTCGGTAAGCGCCGCGATTCCCTACCAAAAGCCGTCTTCCGACCTTTTTGCGCTTTCCTTTTCGCAATCCGTTGCCGCCTGGGGCGGCAAGAGCGAAGCTACTCCCCCATCATTACCGGGTGCAACGGAAAGCGCCGCTTCAAGCTCTTCGAACTACAGCGAGCCGCTCCCAAGCAATATAACCGAAACAACTGTAACAAAGGGCAGGCAAAACCTTTTCGGCATCGAAATAAACAACGAAACCGCCTACGACATTACAGATGCATTCAGTTTCACTCCGCCGACCGTTCAGCCGGACGGGCCCACGGTGCTTATATTGCACACCCACACCTCGGAATCATACAGGCCAAGCGAGGGTTTTATGTACACCCCAAGCGACAACGACCGCACCGAGGATTTAAGCTTTAACGTTGCGCGAGTGGGCGCAGAGCTTTGCTCCGAGTTAAACCGCCTTGGCGTTTTTGCAATTCACGACCCCACTGTATGCGACTATCCTTCCTACAACGGCTCATATAAAAAAATGCTTTCGGTTGCCGAGGCCGTGCTTCATAAGTACCCGTCTGTGCAAATAGTAATTGACCTGCACCGTGATGCCATGATAACCTCCGAAGGAACAAAAATCAGTACCGTTACAAGCATAAACGGCGAAAAAGCCGCCCAAATCATGCTTGTAGTCGGTACTGATGCAAATGGCCTGTATCATCCGGAATGGCAAAAAAACCTTTCCTTTGCTGTTAGGCTCCAGCAAATCATGGATGAAAAATATCCTTCTCTTGCCCGTCCATTGAATTTAAGGTGCGAGCGCTTTAACGGGCACCTGTGCCCCAACGAAATAATAATGGAGGTCGGCACAAACGGAAATACCCTTCCGGAAGCGCTTGCCTCCGCCCGTGCGGCGGCCTCATCAATTGCCGCCCTTATACAGGATAGCTGATGGCAAACACAACCGTCCCCACGATTTCCACATTGTTTTCACGCATATCATATTGCGTTCTTTCCAACCTAAGGCCTTCCTTATTTATTATGATATAATCGCCGTCAAAGAAAACTCTTCTTATTACGGTCTTTCCGCCGTCAATCCTAACCGCTGCAAGGTCGCCGGAAACAATTGTACCGGCCGGATTTATTAAAACCTTATCGCCGGTTGTCAGCTTTGCCGCGCGCATATCATCGTCGCCAACAATAAAGAAAAAGCATTCCCTAATTTTATCAATATTCTCTTTTTCGGAAATCAGCTTTGTCGAAACAGCAACTGTTTCGGGCGTATTACGTTTTTTGTTGCCCTCCCATTGTATCGGAATATTTAATATAGGCTCACCCAATGTGCCGATGTCAAATTCTCCCAAAAGATATGTGGCAGATACTCCCAAGGCGGTGCCCAGCTTTTCGGCATCCGCTCTCGGCGGCACGTTATATCCCATAATGTACCTTCTTAAGGTCATTACCCCGATATCCGCCTTCCTTGCCAGCTCTTCATCTGTCATGCTTTGTTTCTTCATATAAAGCGCAATTCGTTCGCCTATTCCCTCCATAGCAATCTCCTTTGTCATTCTCAAATGTATTTTATTTTCCGTAAACGCTTGTATAACCTTTCCCACGCTGTACACACGCGGAAACGCGGCTTAACGTTGCCGAAGAAATATCCGTTTCTTCAATCACCTGGTTGTAGGTTTTACCCTCCGAAAGTAATTTGGCGGCACGCAAACGCTGTGCCATCTTCAATACCTCCTTATAGGTGCAAAGGTCATCAAAAAGCTTCTTGCAGGCTTCTTCATTTTTTATCTGTGAAATAACGGCGTAAAGCTCATTAACCATATCATCGGTCACCTTATGCTCCGTATCAATCCCTCCCAATTAAAACAATTCCTTTGCCTTTGTTAAAAAACTGCGTGTTTTTTCGCTTTTCGGATTTTCAAAAATTTCTTCCGGTGTGCCGGCCTCCTCAATTACGCCATCCGCCATGAAAATCACCTTGTCCGAAACACTTCGCGCAAAATCCATTTCATGGGTAACAACAATCATTGTTCTGTCCGCGCTTTTAAGACTCTTTATAACCTTTAGCACTTCGCCGGTAAGCTCCGGGTCAAGCGCACTTGTTGGCTCATCAAAGCAAAGAATATCCGGCGAAAGCGCTAAGGCGCGTGCTATCGCCACCCTTTGCTGCTGACCGCCCGAGAGCTCGCACGGATAAGACTCCATTTTATCGGAAAGCCCCACACGGGCGATAAGCTCCTTCGCATTTTTTCTTATTTCATCCGCCGTGCCCTTTTTCAAAAGCCGCGGTGCAAGCATAACGTTATCCAAAACGTTATACTGCGGAAACAGGTTAAACGACTGAAAAACCATGCCGAAGTGAAGTCTGTTTTCCTTAAGTTCTCTTTCCTTCATTTCCTTTTTCAGCGAGCCGTCATAAATGCATTTGTCATTAATTTTAATTTTTCCGTAGTCGGCAAACTCAAGAAAATTAAGGCACCTTAAAAGCGTGGTTTTGCCGCTCCCGGAGGACCCGATAAGTGTAAGCACCTCACCCTTTTCCAGGCTGAAATTAATATTTTTTAAAACCTCGGTTTTGCCGAAGCTTTTCTTTAAGCTTTCTACTGTTAATATAGGCATAATCACAAGCTCCTGAAATAACTCATTTTCTTTTCTATTTTTCCGAACAGCACGGTCAAAACGCCGTTAAATACCAAATAATACACCGCGGTGAAAAACAGCGGCCATATTTCGCCGGAAATACCGCGCGAGGTTTTCATGAACGACTGACCTGCCCATATAATTTCCTGTAACGCAATTATTCTGGCAAGTGAGGTATCCTTCACCAGGGTTATAATTTCGTTGGACATGGGCGGAATGATGCGCTTTATCATTTGCTTCAACGTAACATGAAAGAAAATTTGGCGCTTGGAAAGTCCGAGCACCAAGCCGGCTTCCGTCTGACCCATGGGAACGCCCTGTATTCCGCCTCTGTAAATTTCGGAGAAATAGCAGGCATAATTCACAATAAATGCAACCGCGGCCGCCATAAACCGTCCCGCTTCACCCTGACCCCATATGGTTTTTTTAAGCACAAGGCCGGGGAAAAAATATATAATCAAAAGCTGAATCATAAGGGGCGAGCCGCGAACAATCCAAACAACGATTTTTGTCAGTCCCGAAAGGGGGCGAAAACGTGACATAGAGCCGAATGAGATGATAAGCCCCAAGGGCAGTGCACCGATAAGCGTTACAATGAAAAGCTTAAGGGTTTGCACAAAGCCCACGTTAAGCGCCGAAAACACCACGGGGAACTGTTCAATTACCTTATTAATTAAATCCACAAAATTCTGCATGCTTTTTTCCTTACTCCAAGGGAAAAACCGAAAGCAAGCAATCGGTAAATTGCTTACTTTCGGTTAAGCCTTTTTACAAAGCGCTTTCCCGGTTAAATTTTTATTTTATAAGCGCCGCCTGTACACCGTAGGTTTCTGCAATCGCTTCTGCAGTGCCGTCTGCCAAGCACTCATCAAAGAACCTGTCAAGCTCAGCTGCAAGGTCAGAGCCCTTTCTGAAGCCTACGCCGTACTTTTCATCGTTAAGACCGAAGGTGTAGGTAAGGTTTTCGTAAGCTGTGTCCTCACCAACCATTGCAGCTGCCATGAGCGAGTCAATGATTGCCGCATCACAGGTACCTGCCGCAACCTCCATAAGAGCTGTTGCCTGGTCCTTAACCTCGGTAAAGTTAAACTCGTTTTCTACTGCCATTTCATAGCCTGCCGAGCCGGCTTCAACTGCGAAGTTAAGCTCCTTGCAAGCTGCCGCATCCTGGTAAGAGGCAGCCTTATCAGAGGGAAGAATTACAACCTGCTGGTTGTTGCAATAAGCCTCAGAGCAAGCCATTGCACTTGTAACCTCAGCCGTAAGGGTCATACCGTTCCAAACACAGTCAATTGATTTTCCGTCAAGTTCTAAAATCTTGTTATCCCAGTCAATTTCAACAAACTCAACATCAACGCCGAGGTACTTTGCAAATGCCTTTGCCATGTCAGCATCAAAACCGATCCACTCACCGTTTTCATCTCTGTAATCCATGGGCTCAAATTCTGTAATTCCAACTACCAGGCTACCCTTGTCCTGAACATACTGCTTATCGGTTGTTACCGCAGCCTCATCCTGATTTTCAACCTCTTTGCCTCCGTTGCATCCTGCGAATGCAAACATCATTGTCATTGCCATTAAAATTGCCGTTAACTTTTTCATTTTTACTACTTCCTTTCAATTTTTACATTTTTTCAGCTTTGCAGCGCACTATCCGTTCTGCGGCTTTGATACTGCCCTGTTCGCTTGGTATGTTTACATTATACTTCATCAAACTAAATTTGTAAAGTGTTTTTTTGATTTTTTTCATCTTTGTTAATAGTGCACATAGAAAAAGCGCGGACAAGCCGCGCTTTTTCGCACTAAAGCGATAAAGTTGTCTATTTATTGATGTTAACGTCAATATGAGGATAGGGAATTTCAATATCATTCTTATCAAATGCGCGTTTTACCTCGCTCATAAGATAGCCGTAAACATCCCAATAATCCTCACGCTTGCACCAAACCTTAAGCGAATACTCCACCGCACTGTCCAAATGTGCGCTTACAGAAGCTGAGGGTGCCGGCTCTGTATAAATCTTTTCGTTGCTTGCCGCAACGGAAAGGAGCACCTTTTTAACCTCCTCTGTATCGGCAAAGTATGCCGCGGTAAACTTAAGGTCTACCCGCCTATCCTCCTTGGCCGAGGTGTTTACCACCGACTGGTTGGAAATTGTGCCGTTGGGAATAACAACAAGGCGATTGTCGCCGGTAATCAGCTTGGTGTAGAAAATGCCTATTTCCGAAACCGTTCCGTCATAAGAGCCGGCAGAAATAAAGTCGCCCACGGAAAACGGCTTGAAGGTCATAATTATAATGCCGCCGGCAAGGTTTGCCAAGCTGCCCTGAAGCGAAAGGCCCAGTGCAAGACCGGCAGAGCCCAAAAGCGTGATGACAGATGTCATGGGTACGCCGAGATAGCCGGCAACAATTATAACAAGCATTGCCTTAAGTGCAATGTTCAAAAAGCTGAGCATGAAGCTTTTCACGCTTTTATCCATGTGTATACTTTTGTTTTTTGCCGATTTTGTAAGTATTTTTATAAGTTTAAAGCCCACAACAAGTATAATAAGTGAAATCACCAACTTAACGCCAGCGCTCATGCCGAATTCAATAATTTTTTCAAGTATGTTCTGAAAATCCATTTTTGTCCCTCTCTGTTAATTATTAACCTTTGTAAATTTTAACGCCGCAGGATGGCAGAACAACACGGCCGCTCTGCATTTTTTCATCAATAACATCATAAAGCTCATCAGAAAGTGTTATTGTTTTTTCTTCATTGGAATAGTTTATGCAGAAGAAATATTTTTCGCCGTCCCCCTCACGAAGAGTTACACGAATACCCTTTTCCGCACTGACGGTTGCAAGTGGCAGAATTTTTTCTTCTTCGGTGATATCTGCAACAAGCGCCTCCAAAAGGTCCCCCGTGGGCGTAAAGCCGACATAGTAAGCCTTACCCTTTCCGTAGCTGTTGACCAAAACTGCCGGTGTGCCCTTGTAATAATCCTTTTCGTAAAAAGCAACTGCCTTTGCCGTGCTCGGCTTTATAACCTCGGTAATTCCGGGTGTCATATAGCTTTTACCCTTATAGCTTACCGAGTTTTTCCTTGCCTCCGGAATATCCTGGTAAGAGTCAACCTCATCTACTCTTAAGCCGAAAACCTCACTAAGGCCGCATCCTGGAACGCCGCCCAAATGGCAAAGGTCCGTTTCATCGGTAACCGCCGTTAAATATGTAGATATAATTATACCGCCGTTTTTAACATATTCCTTTATTTTTTCGGCCAACTGTTCGTTCATTATATAAGGTGCAGGCATACATATAACCTTATACTTTGAAAAATCCTCACTGTAGGGGATAATATCCGTCGGAATGTTTTTCTCTCGGAAAGCACGGAAAAGCATCTTGGATGTGTAATCATATCCGTTCTTACCGGGGAATTTTATAGGCTCGGCACAGCCATCTAATGCCCAGATTGTTTCATAATCGTGCGTTACGGCGACCTCGGAATTTATCCTTCCACCGAGAACACCGGAAAGCCTATCCAAATACTCACCAACCTTGGTAACAGCTTCAAATACCCTTGTATCCTCCTTGCCGTAATGGTCAACCACGGCTCCGTGAATTTTTTCATAGCCACCTCTGCCCTTACGCCACTGGAAGTAGCCAATCATATCGGCACCGTTGGCTACACAGCTCATCGCTTCCATAAGCTGTTCTTCGCTTGATTTCAACTTTCTGTAAGTCATACCTCCGGCATTTATTCCGGGTGCGCTTTCCATAATCATGAAAGGCTTGCCGCCCTTCATACCGCGGTAAAGTGCCGCCAGATATTCAGACCTGTTACCTTGGCTTTCAAGTCCGCTGTGCCAATCAGGGTAGAAGTCATAGGATGTTCTGTCGAGAATATCAGCCATTTTATAGTGGTCGTATCCGGAAAACTCGCACATGCAGTTAGTGGTTATTTCCTTGTCGGAATATTTTCTTATCACATCTGCCTCCGCCTTGGCAAAGTCCACAATCATATCCGAAGTGTAGCGCTTCCAATCTAAATTAAGGGCTAGCATTGTTTTATCGCCAAACTCCATGGGAGGGTCAACTTGAGAAAAGTTGTCATATCTGTGTGCCCAAAATCTACTCCAATAAGCATGATTAAGCTTGTCTATATCGTTATCATAACGCTTTTTAAGCCAATTTCTGAAATTCTCACGACATAAGGGGCAATAGCATGCTCCCCAATATTCGTTGGACAAATGCCATGCGGCAACCGCAGGGTGCTTGCCGTAGCGCTCGGCAAGCTTTTCGTTAATTGTTCTTACCTTTTCCCTATATGCCGGCGATGTCGGGCAATGATTGTGCCGTTCGGAATAGATATTACGCTCACCGTGATAGTTTATTCTTAGCACCTCGGGATATTTTTCGGCCAGCCAGCGAGGCCTGGA
>CAZITC010000050.1:0-7399 GCA_964542085.1 uncultured Ruminococcus sp.
GCTCATGGGTATACACCCTTCGCGACTATGCAACAACATTTGATTTCTTGAAGAGAGCTCAGGCAATCGGCCTTCCGATGAAGAAGCTCATTACTCATAAATTTGCCCTTTCCGATATTAACGAGGCTTACAGAACAAACCTTGAAATGAAGGGCTTAAAAATAGCAATAATTAATGAATAATTTTTAGGAGGATATTAAAATGGCAAAAGAAGCATTAGGTATGATTGAAACAAGAGGTCTTACAGCAGCTGTTGAAGCGGCAGATGCAATGGTTAAGGCTGCAGAGGTTACATTAATCGGAACAGAAAAAATCGGATCCGGACTTGTAACCGTTATGGTTAGAGGTGATGTGGGAGCTGTTAAGGCTGCAACAGAAGCAGGCCAGAGCGCTGCATCCAGACTCGGCGAGCTTATCGCTGTACACGTAATACCCAGACCCCACGAGGATGTTGAAAAAATTCTGCCCAAGTTCTGATTTAATTAGAAATTGAAAGGCGGTAGTAAAAATGGCAAACGCTAAAAAGCCCGCTAAAAAGGAGCCGGAAATTGCGGCTCCCGTTAAAGCGGAGGAAATAAAAGAAATTAAAGAAGTCAAGGAGGAAGTTAAAATGACACTCGAAGCATTAGGAATGGTTGAAACCAGAGGACTTGTTGCCGCTGTTGAGGCAGCAGATGCAATGGTTAAAGCCGCAAATGTAGCTTTAGTCGGAACAGAGAAGATTGGATCAGGTCTTGTAACCGTTATGGTTAGAGGCGATGTAGGTGCTGTTAAGTCTGCTGTTGAAGCAGGTCAGAGCGCTGCTTCAAGACTCGGTGAGATCATAGCTACACACGTAATACCCAGACCTCACACAGATGTTGAGAAGATTATACCCGTTATAAAATAATTTCGTATCTTCGGCTAAGAAAGGATGCTTGAATTGATTATTGCAAAAGTAATCGGAAGCATTGTATCCACGAGGAAAAACGAAAATCTTGTCGGAAGTAAATTCATGGTGGTTGAGCCTGCCTTCGGTCAGGCTCAACCGTCAGACAGGTTTGTGGCGGTGGATAATGTTGGGTGTGGTATCGGCGAGCTTGTTTTGATTGCAACCGGCTCTGCCGCAAGGATTGGCATAGATAAGCCGGACTGCCCGATTGACGCCGCAATTGTCGGAATTATTGACTCTGACAGAGAATTGGAGTTTTGATTTTAAATGGATACTTTGGAATTAAAAGAAAAATTAAAAAACTCAGGTATCGCCGGCGCCGGCGGTGCAGGCTTTCCGGCTTACGGAAAGGTAACTGATAAAGCGGATACGCTTATATTAAACTGCGCCGAATGTGAGCCTCTCTTAAAGCTTCACAGAATGCTTCTGGAAAAGGAAGCGGAAAACATCTTAAAGGCCTTGTCCTTTTTAAGAGAAGTCATTGGCGCAAAAGAATTTGTTGTGGCCGTAAAAGGCTCGTACAAGGGAGCGGTGGAAGCGGTAAAAAAAGCCATAACCGCCTATCCCGACGGAAGACTTCATATTTTGAAGGAGGTTTATCCCTCCGGTGATGAAGTTATTTTGGTTTATGACGTTACGGGACGCGTTGTTCCGGCCGGCGGTATTCCTATATCGGTCGGCTGTGTTGTCCATAACGTTGAAACAATGCATAATATATACCGTTCGGTATTTTTGGGCGAGGCGGTAACACATAAGCTTGTTACCGTTGCCGGTGAGGTTAAAAAGCCTCAAACATTTTATGCACCTATCGGAACGCCCTTTTCGCATCTTTTGGCCCTTGCAGGCGGAAAAACGGCGGAAAAAACGGAGATTATTTCCGGCGGCCCGATGACAGGTGTGCTTTCTGACGAAAATGCGTGTGTTACAAAGACGACGAATGCCGTTTTGGTAATGCCCTATGACCATTTGCTTGTCAGAAGAAGAAAAGAGAATATTACCTTAAGCGCTAAGCGTGCAATGAGCGTGTGCTGTCAGTGCAGAACTTGCACCGACCTTTGCCCGCGGCATCTTTTGGGTCATCCCATTGACCCTGCCGCATTTATGCGGTGCGTTGCCTCCGGCGATGCTTCGATAAAGCCGTTGGTTAATTCACTTTACTGCGCATCGTGCGGTGTTTGCCAGATGTATTCTTGTCCGCACGGACTTTCGCCCTCGGCGCTTTTAGGAGTTTATAAAGGAAAACTTAGAAAGAACGGCTTAAAGCCGGATGTTATCACGGATTTGGCACCGGTTGACTCTCAACGGGAAAGCAAGCTTGTGCCGATGAAGCGCCTTATTGAAAGGCTTAACATTTCGCGTTATAATGTGCCGGCACCTCTTTACGAGGGAACGGTTATGCCGGGCACGGTTAAAATCGGAACAAGCCAAAGCATTGGCGCTCCTTCCGTTACGTGCGTTAAGGCCGGCGATAAGGTAACAAAAGGTGCCTTAATTGCCGCGGCAAAGGAAGGCGCGTTAAGTCTGCCGATACACTCGCCCGTTGACGGAACGGTTGTTTCGGCAAACGAAAAAGAAATTGTGATAAAGCAGTGAAAGGAAGCAGAATATGCCGAAAGCAATAGGAATGGTTGAATACTTTAATGTATCCTCCGGCGTGCGCGCGGCGGATATTATGGCCAAAACCGCCGATGTTGAAATTATGACGGCGATGACGGTCTGCCCCGGCAAATACATTGTTATTGTGTCGGGCGCGCTTTCTGCGGTAAAGGCTTCTGTGGAGGCTGCAAAGCAAAGCGTTCCCGAAAAGCTGACGGATTACTTTGTTCTGGGAAATCCGCATGAGGATATTTTCCCCGCAATTTACGGAGCAACAGAGGTTGGAAAGCCCGAAGCTCTCGGAGTGTTTGAAACATATACCGCATCATCAATTATTGTTGCGGCGGATATTGCCGCAAAAACCGCAATTGTAAAGCTTATTGAGCTTCGCATTGCAAAGGGTATGAGCGGAAAATCATATATGTTTATAACCGGTGAGGTTGCCGCGGTCGAGGCGGCAATTGAAAAGGCGAAGGCGGCAATTGCCGAGGAGGGCACCTTCTTGGACAGCGCTGTTATTCCCGGACCGGATGAAAGCATTTGGAAATCAATTCTTTAATATACAAAGAAAGGCCGGATAAAAAATGAACGAAAAACAGATAAGTGAAATTGTTGCAAGCGTTATTAAATCAATGGAAAACGGCTCTGTAGGTAGTGCAACTCATCAAAAGGGCGTTTTCACAAACATGACAGATGCGTTGAACGCGGTGCAGAAGGCTTATAAGGAGCTTAAAAATTACACCGTTGCTCAGCGCGAGGAAATGATAAAGAATATCAGACGTCTTACTCTTGAAGAAGCTGAAACAATGGCAAAGCTGGGTGTTGAGGAAACAAAAATGGGTAGAGTTGCCGATAAAATTATCAAGCATCAGCTTGTGGCAAACAAAACTCCCGGAACAGAGGATTTGCGTCCCACAGCCATTTCCGGTGACAACGGTCTTACCCTTATTGAAATGGCACCCTACGGCGTAATCGGAAGCATTACACCCTCCACAAACCCGTCGGAAACGGTGCTCTGTAACTCCATGGGTATGATTGCGGGCGGTAACGGCGTTGTATTCAACCCCCATCCGAACGCAAAGAGAACGGCAAACTATGCTGTTGACCTTGTAAACAGAGCTGTTTTGGAGGCAGGAGGCCCCGAAAACATTGTTGTTTCGGTTGAAAACCCCACTAAGGAATCCTCCGACGAAATGATGCATTCTCCCATTGTAAGAATGCTTGTTGCAACAGGCGGCCCCGGTGTTGTTAAGGCGCTTTTGTCATCCGGTAAAAAGGCAATCGGTGCCGGAGCAGGAAATCCCCCTGTTATTGTTGACGATACAGCTGACGTGCTTAAGGCGGCACGTGACATAGTAAACGGAGCAAGCTTTGATAACAACCTTCCATGCATTGCGGAAAAGGAGTGCTTCGTATTTAGAAACGTTGCTGATACCTTGGTTTCCGAAATGCAGAAGAACGGCGCGTTCCTCATAAAGGGCGCGGATGTTGACCGTTTGGTTAAGCTTTGCACAAAGGAAAAGGATGGCAAATATTCGATAAATAAGGATTGGGTCGGCCGTGATGCATTAAAGTTTTTGGATGCTCTCGGAATAAGCGCACCGGCAGATACAAAGCTCATCATCTGCGAAACGGATAAGGACCATCCCTTTGTTCAGACAGAGCTTATGATGCCTATCCTTGCAATTGTAAGGGTTGACAATATTGACCAGGCAATTGACTGGGCAGTTGAGGCTGAGCACGGTAACAGACACTCGGCACACATACACTCTAAGAATGTTGACCACCTTACACGCTTTGCAAGAGCGGTTGAAACAACCATTTTTGTTAAGAACGCCCCCTCATATGCAGGTATCGGTGCAGGCGGTGAGGGATATACGACTTTCACAATTGCCGGTCCCACAGGCGAAGGCTTAACTGCGGCACATTCATTCACAAGAAGCAGAAGATGCGTTCTTGTTGACGGCTTCCACATCGTATAATACCGAGAGGATTGAATTTTAATGAACGCATTCGGAATGATAGAGGTATACTCGTTTACGACAGCACTTTGTGCGGCAGATATTATGGCAAAGGCGGCAGATGTAAAAATTATTGCCTTTGACCGTAACAGACCCTTTGCCCCTAAAATCCCGGCTCCGCTCATCATGGGCGTTAAGATTGAAGGATCGGTTGCAGCGGTTACCGCGGCAATTGAGCGCGGCGAGGAGTACGCCAAGTCGAAGGGCAGATTTATCGTGTCACACATAATTCCCCGTCCCTCGGAGGATACGGAGAAGATGGCATACCTTTTGGACATAAACAGGGATAAATACAATAAAAAAATGCCGAAAAGCTTTAAGGATGCTTCGTATTCGGAGGTGCCCTGCGGCAAGTCACTTGGCATATTTGAGGTTTCGGGCTTCACGGCGGCGGTTGTTGGACTTGATGCAATGCTGAAGGCCGCTTCGGTAAGGCTTTTGCATAAGGAGGAGCGTCTTGGCGGAAGACTGGTAACCCTTGTGGTAACAGGCGCTGTTTCGGATGTTAAGGCGGCTGTTGAGCACGGAAGGGAGGAGGCTTCGCCCTTGGGTGAGGTTTTCGGAACAGAGTGCATTTCCAATCCGCATCCCGAGCTTACAAAGTTTTTTGATACAGACTCGATAGTTGATTAAGCGAGAGGTGAATTGCAATGGTAGACGTTAAAGAAATAGAACAGGCGGTATCTAAGATATACGCAGAATATAAAAAGGACACTAACGGCGAAATCAAGGTCGGTGTTTCACAGCGGCACATCCATTTGTCAAGAGAGGATTTGGATACTCTTTTCGGTAAGGGCTATGAACTTACCAAGAAGAAAACTCTTATGGGCCGTGAATATGCATCAGAGGAGTGTGTTACACTGGTCGGCCCGTCGCTTAAGTCCATTGAAAAGGTAAGGGTTTTGGGGCCTGTAAGAAAGCATACACAGGTTGAAATATCCAGAACGGATACATTTATATTAAAGGTCAGCCCCCCGGTAAGACCTTCCGGTCAGATTGAAGGGTCGGAGAGGATTGTTGTGGTTGGCCCCAAGGGCAGTGTTTATCTTAAGGAGGGCGTTATAATTGCCAATAGGCACATACACCTTACCCCGGAATATGCGCTTCGCCACAATATTAAGGACGGCGATTATGTGGACGTTATGGTAGAAAGCGTAAAGCCCACAAAGTTTTACGGCGTTCAGGTAAGAGTGCGTGACGACTTTAACGTTGAAATGCATATTGATACCGATGATGCTAACTCCGCCGGAATTAAAAACGGCTCAATTGTGAGAATTATAAAATAAAAAAAGGGCGGTGAATGCCGCCTTTTTTCGTAAGAGGGGATAAAAATATGTTTGCTTTGGAGCGGCAGAAAAAAATTTTGGAAACCTTAAAAACCGACGGCGCGGTTTGGGTTAGTCGTTTGAGCGCGGAGCTTGGCGTAACGGAAGAAACCGTGCGCCGCGATTTGGAAAAGCTGGAAAAGCAGGAGGCTCTGGTAAGAACTCACGGCGGTGCTATTCCGATTGTGGAAAGTAACCGCGAAATGTCGCTTGAAAAACGAAAGTACTTAAATACCGAGGCGAAGGAGCGACTTGCCCGTGAGGCGGCAAGCCATGTGGTGCCAGGCGATACAATTTTTCTTGATGCATCAACCACAACGTTTTACATGGCGCGCGAGCTTAAAACCATGAAGGATATAACGGTTGTGACAAATTCACTGCGTGTGATTAATGAGCTGGCAGGTATCGGAGCGCTTCGTGTAATCGGAATAGGCGGCTTTGCAGGTAACAATCAGTCGTTCGTGGGAAGCCTTGCTGTAAGCTATATTGAAGAAAACTTTTATGCAAACAAGGTGTTCTTTTCCAGCCGCGGAGTTACCAAAACCGGCGGCATTTTGGACAGCAATGAAGCAGAGTGCGGAATAAAAAAATGCATGCTGAAAAATTCGGATGAGAAATACTATCTTTGCGATAAATCAAAAATCGGACGTATCGGATTTGAAAAGCTTGCCGATTTTTCCGAGCTTAATTATTTCATTACCGAAAAGGATTTGGATGAAGAGCTTGAAAAAATATTAAACGATTTTAAGGTTAAAATAAGTAAGGTTTAAAAAATAAACGGTGCTTTGGCACCGTTTATTTTCAGTTCACACTGCCTGAGTGATCCGGGTCAATAATGTCCGTAACGCCTTCTCCGGCATCTTTGACAGAGTCACCGGCTTTATCTGCGGAATCGCCGGCCGAGTCAAGTGAGTCCTTTAAGTCATCTCCGGCTTCGGTGAATTTGTCGTCTGCGCTGTCTGTACCGGTGTTTGATGAGCCGGTACATCCGACAAGGGAAAAAACAAGCGCCGACGCTAAAATAACAGCTAACATATGCTTCATGATATACATCTCCTGTCTTTTTTTGTATATTATACGCGGGGCACGAAAAAAATATTCATATTTTATTGACTAATTTTACCTCATTTGGTATACTTATATATTGACTGGAGGATTTTTAATGTTTGAAAAATTAGCTTTTATAGAGGAACGCTTTAACCTGCTGACCGAAAAGATAAGTGACCCGGCCGTTATGGCGGATAGGGGTGAATGGAGCAAGCTTGTAAAGGAACATTCAGATATGTCGGCCATTGTGGAAAAATATTTGGAGTATAAGGTGGAAAAGAAAAATATTGACGAGGCAAAGGCTCTTTTGGAGGACCCGGAAGCCAAGGATTTGCATGAGCTTGCAAAAGCCGAGCTGGAGGAGTCGCAAAAGGCGGCCGAGCAGTGCGAGGAGGCCTTAAAGATTTTGCTTTTGCCGAAGGATCCGAACGACGATAAAAACGTTATCGTGGAAATTCGTGCCGGCGCCGGCGGTGATG
>CAZITC010000051.1:0-1939 GCA_964542085.1 uncultured Ruminococcus sp.
GCACCCTCAACATCGCCGACTCCCGTATGCCCCATGGCAAATTCAGCTGACGGAATTAAAATGTCAGTAAGCGCCAAAAGCCCTTCAATGCCGTCATAAAGACCTCCGGCATCGTACAAAACCTTTGTTTTGTTTGCTTTGGCAACAGCTGCGGCTTTCATTGCCGCGCCAAGCTCGTTTCCGTCCACCATAAGAATATCGGCATCGGCAACTGCCTTTTTTTGCTTATCCGTAAGCTTTAATGCCGGCAAGGTGCCCTTGTCAAAAACGCAAGTTCTGGATGCGTTTTCTTTGTTAAGCCAAATGCACGAGGTGAATGCGGCATAGCCATTCAAAAGCTCAATATGCTCGGTACCTACGCCGTATTTTTCCATGTCATCAACAAGAAAGCGGCCGCACAAATCATCTGTCAAAACACCGATATAGGCACATTTTCCGCCAAGCCTTGCGGCCGCACATATGCCTGTTGCACACGGCCCGCCTCCGCTTATTTTAACGCTTTGCGCTCTAAGCTTTGTATCCTCCTTAGGGAAACTTTTAAGGGTTATAAGTGTATCGTAAACATTTGCTCCTATTCCGACTATCATGCTTTTCCCCTTGCTCCGAGAAGGTCAATTTTAGAAAGAGCAAAATTCTTTACGCTTTCAATTGCATCCCTCATAAACAAATCAATTGCCACCAAATCCCTTGTTGTTTCAAACACCTTGTCAAGGAAGGAATAGCACACATCCGTTCCGAAGTTTATCTTTCGTATTCCGGCATTAATTGCCGCAATAATCTGATCGTCGGGAACACCGCTTCCGCCGTGCAAAACAATGTGTGCATCGGTTGCCTTATGTATTGCCGCAATACGGTCAATATCCAGCTTGGGCGCCTTTTTATATCTTCCGTGAGCTGTACCGACCAAAACAGCAAGTGCAGAAACGCCTGTCTTTTCAACATATTCCTTCGCCTCGTCCACATCGGTAAAGCTTTGCATTTCGCTGTCGTTTACGCTTCCGATATGACCGAGCTCACCCTCAACCGCAATACCGACTGATGTGCAGGTATCCACAATCTTCTTGGTTTCTTCAATATTTTCGTTTAAGGACAACGCAGATTTATCCACCATTATGCCGGTAGCACCGTACCTTAAAGCACGAACAACCTCGGTCTGTCCTGCGCCGTGGTCTAAGTGGAAGCATACGGGAACGCTTGCCTTTTTTGCCGCCGCAAGTGCAATGGGAGCCACATAATAGCCCTCCTCATTTGCAAAAAGACGGCTGTAGCACTGAATAATCACCGGAGCCTTTGCTTCTTCTGCGGCCTTAATAACGCCCATAACCGTTTCCATGTTATAAACATTGAACGCCGGGATTGCAAAGCCCCCCTTTTCGGCAATATCCAAAATTTCCTTTAATCCTGTAAGCATGAGAGAACAACCTCCTCAATCGACATGATTTCCAAGCCCTCCGGCTTAACTGCCTTAAGCAACTCATATTCATCCGGGCTTTCGGTAACTAAAATTTCGCAATCCATATTAGCGGCATTTATCCAACGAGCCTTTGCCGTTTCCTTCATTACATCCGGCATATACTCATTCATAATAAGGTTTCCGGCCAGGTTGGTATCTTTTCCGTAGCAAAGCATTTCACGGGTATCACCGCAGAAGGAAATAATTTTTCTAACCTTATCGGTTTCCTCAAGGTCGCGGGCAAGCACTGCCGAGTCCTGAACTGTATATGCTTTTTTGCCTTTTACGGGCTTTAAGCTACCGGTTTTGATAAGCTCGGCAATATATGAGGTGAATGTTACAACCTCGGCATTAAGCTGTTCGCCCCACTCCTTATATTCACGAATAAACATTTTCGCATCGAAGGGCGAATAGCACACAATTTTTTTGCACTTTATTTCGTTAAGCTCCGCTCTGCACTTTTTAACAGTTTGCTTTGTTTCATCG
>CAZITC010000051.1:1949-7301 GCA_964542085.1 uncultured Ruminococcus sp.
GCATAGCCGCTGTCAAATTCCTTTTCGGCAACGGTAAAGGATACACCGGCCTTCTTCATAAGTTTGATTGCATTAATTGCCGACTTCGGGCTTTTATAAATTGCATCATTGCCGAGGTAAAGAAGAACATCGGCTTCCTTCGGCAATGCCTTTATCTCCGCGGCAAGAGTGCCATCAATTTCTCTTTTTCCGTATACATTACCTGTTTCGATTAAATTGTCAACAAGCTTTACAATGTATGCGGGAAGCTCACCATTTAAAGCAAGCTCAGTTCTAACCTCTTTAACGGCCATAACGGGATCCCATCCTGTTACACATTCCTTTGTGCAGGCACCGCAAAGTGAGCACTCATAAATATTGTCCGCAACACCGCTTATAGGCTCTGCTCCTCTTTCAACAAGTGAAAGAGCAAGCATTCTTGCACGGGCTGTGTTTCTTTCCTGACCGGTGACGTTTCCGATAGGGCAAATATGACGGCACATCCAGCAAAAACGGCAGCTGTCAATTATACCTTTGCTTTTATTTGAAATAAGCATTACGAATTTACCTCCTTAAAGTCCAAGCTTGAACGGATTCATTATTCCGTTGGGGTCAAGCTGTTTTTTCAATCCTTCAAACACCTGCATTGCACTGCCGTACTGCTCTTTCATAAGACGGCCAAGCTTAATGCCGACACCGTGATGGTCGTTTACAACGCCGCCATTTGCAAGCGCCGTGCGAACACCGCAATTCCAAATTGCGTTGTGAAGCCTTAACGCCTCGTGCGGATCCTTCGGAACATCGTCAACAATAAATCTGTCGTAAACCATGCAACCCCACTCATACCAATGAGAGAAATGAGCTATAAAGCGCGCCATGGGGAAATTGGTTTCAATTGCCTTTTTCATTTCCCAGTAGATTTTTTCAATTTTATCATAAGGTGCAATGGTATCCATCGTTCCGAAAAGCTGAGGAAGATCCATCATGTTTCCGGGATAGAAGAATGTAATTTTTTCCTTCCACCATTTTTCTCCGTATTCCGAGCCCAAATCCTCGGCGTTGTACTTTTTGAAGGTTTCCATCATAATTTTATGTTCAACATCAACGATTTCCTTTACACCCTCAATAGCAACGTTCATGAATGCACCCTTCTTCTCCACACCGACAATTTTCTTAATCAGTGTTGAGGTTTCGGCCTCATCGTAAAGACGCATAACGGAAGGCTTAAACTTCTGCAAAAGCTCCTTACCGGCGCGGAAGGCATCGGTCATATTTTGGAACAAAAAGCCGCGGAACATTCTTGACTCCGGCTGGTCGTAAATACGCATCTGAGCCTTTGTCATAACGCCGAGCGTTCCCTCTGAGCCGATGAAAATCTGGTTAAGGTCGGGGCCTGCCGCGTGCTTCGGAGCCGGCGAAGTGTTAATAATATCACCGTTGGGAAGCACAACCTCCATACCAAGCACCATGTCATCAATTTTTCCGTACTTGGTGGACGAAACACCTATACCTCTGTGAGCCAAAAAGCCGCCGACTGTTGAGCATGTTAAGGACGAAGGATAGTGCATTGTTGCATAGCCCTTTTCGTTTGCCGCCCACTCAATATGCTTGTAAATAGAGCCTGTTCCGCACTCAATATACATACTGTCGGTATTCACGTCGTAAATCTTGTTCATTCTCTTTGTATCCAGCAAAATACCGCCGCATACAGGAAGTGCACCGCCCTGGGTGCCGCCGCCGCCGCCCCATGTTGTTACAGGGATTTTATAGTAATTTGCAATTTTCAAAACGGCCGAGGTTTCCTTCGCATCCTTGGGTGAAACAACAATGTCCGCCTCCGGCATTCTCTCACCTCTGTCTGCCCACATTCTGGAAAGCCAAAAATAATCCACCGAATGTGTTATTTTGTCAATTTCCTTAACGGAACAGTTTTCTCTTCCAACCGCATCCTCCAGCTCGGATAATATCATATCCATCATAAAATCGTTCATCTGCATAAGTTCAACCTCCAAACTATTCTTCTATCGGGTCATAAGTAAGCCCGGGAATGTATTTACAAAATTCTTTAAGCACATTGCCGTATTCACCGTAAAGCTCGGTCATGTGGTGAATGTAAGGTCCTTCAATAAGCTTTCTTTCAACCGCAGAAAGATCGGAAAACTCCGCCCACATATATGTACCGAATGTGTAAGGGCCGTCCGTTGTATTAAATTCGCCGCCTAAAAGAGTGTAATTGCCTTCGTCGCCCTGGAAGCGCGCTATTGTATAGCGTCCGTCCTTTGCCTTGAAGGAGGGCTTTGTATTATAAAGCTTTGCCTTTGAATTTTCATCCTTAATCGAATACGGGAACGGGCCGCAGTGCCATAAAAGCTCCGCATTTTTGTTTTCCGGATGGCGAACGGTAAATTCGCCGAAAAGCGGCTTTCCCTTTCCTCTCGATGCCGAATTCAAAAGTGCGCAGGTAATTGCACCGTGTACGTCCGACTCGCACGCTACTATATAGCCCATATCATAGAGAATACTCATTGCCAGGCAAGGGTTTGCACCGAAGGCCAAGGGCATTGCCGTCCAGCATTCCGAGGCAAGCACATCTGCGCCGGTATCTTCAAATATTTCCTTATATACATAAATGAAGTTGAGCATTTTTTTGATTAATTCGTCACTAAGGCCGGCAACATCATACTTTTCCTTAAGACAGGCCATGTCCTTTTCAAGGTCAGCGGCTTTTTCGTCAAGCAACCTTTTAAACTTTTCCTCAACCTGAGCCATGTTAACGTTGTTTAAGTTAATTCCGAATTTTTCGTTAAGCTCCAGCTCGTTATACATAACGCTTTTGAAGGGCGTAAGCCTTGTTCCCACCTGGGTAACGGTAAGCTTTTTGAAATTTTTAACCATTGTGGCAACGGATAAAAATTCCTTCAGCCCCTTTTCAAATGTCGGTGCTTCAATTGGGCAGTTTTCAATGTAGGAAAAAGGAACATGTGCGCGGCGAAGCTGTTTGCTGATTGCAAAAAGTCCGCACTGCGAATCGGTATACCTCAATCCATTTTCTTCAAACACCATGTCCTGAGGACCCCACAAAAGCACGGGAACGCCCATTTTCTTTGCCACTCTTCCGCATGCTTCCTCATTGCCGAAATTGCAATTTATAATAAAAATTGCATCGACCTTTTCGGCCTTAAGATATTCACACACCTTGTCACAGTCTGTATTTTTATACAGAACACCCAGGTCATTGAGCCACTCCAAATCGGTAAACTCAGTTATATCATCGGAAAAATGCTCCTTGATATAGCTTACAATGTGATTTTTTCTTTCAATACCCTTTGCCGGCTCAAAAATACCTTTTCTTGTTGCAAAATCACCTAAATCTCGCACATCCGGAATAAGTCCTATTTTCAACTTATAATCCAGCATAAGCACATCCCTTTCCAAAAATTTTTTTCGTTATTTTAACGATTTCCCTTTTTCATAATACCACATAATGAAAATGTTTTCAATACTTTTTTGAAATTTTTTTTAATTATTTGACTTTTTTTGCATTAAGTAGTATAATATTAAGTGAAAATAATTTTCACAGGGTGTTAATATGAACAAAACAGCGTTAAAAATAAAAATGCTTTACCCCAAAATGGGTAATGCGGAAAAGAAAATCGCCGACTGGATTCTTGCAAACCCAACCGGACTTATTCCCCTTTCCATAACGGAGCTTGCGGAAAAATGCGGTTGCGGCGAGGCAACCATTGTGCGCTTTGCAAAAAGGCTGGAATTTTGCGGCTATCAGGAGCTTAAAATTTCCCTTGCGCGTGAGGAAGGCACAAGTGAGCTTACAAACGGTATTCTTCCTGCCGACTCGTGCCTGGAAATTTACGAAAAAGTATCCAATGACATATACTGCTCCTTGGAGCTTACAAAAAATTCGCTTGATGCCGCCGCGCTGGAGAATGCAGCCACCTCTATTTTAAATGCGGAGCACATTATGATTTACGGGCTCGGAAACTCCGCGGCGGTTGCGCTTGACTTTCAGCACAAGCTTTTGCGCGCCGGATGCCGCGCATCATCGTTTTCCGACAACCATATGCAATCCATTTCCGCTTCTCACCTAACCGAGAGGGACGTTGCGGTTGGCATTTCGCACTCCGGCTCCTCGAAGGATATTATTGATGCCTTAAGCATTGCACGCGAACGCGGAGCCACCACCGTTGCCATTACAAACAAGGGAAAGTCGCCCATAGTTAAGGCAAGCGATATTACGCTTTTTACCGCTTCTAACGAAACAAAATACTCCATTCTCGGTCTTAATTCAAGAATATCACAGCTTGCAATAATAAACTCAATATACTACTATATTGAAAACAGAAAGGACATTTCCGCTGAGGCCGTAAATTTGACCGAACGTGCCCTTCAAAACAAAAAATATTAAAAGGAGATTTTTCAGCATGAATTTTATTCCGCTAACCAAATATTTGGACTCGTTTCACAACACCTATAATCTTCCCGGATGCGATTGCTGTGTTTACTATAATCACAATAACGTATTCCGGCGGAAATACGGCTTTTCCGATGCAAAGAAAACAAGCTTTAAGGATCTTTACTTTATGCACTCCGCCGCAAAGCTTATTTGCTCCGCTGCCGTTATTCAACTGTGTGAAAAGGGTCTTTTATCCTTAGACGACAAGGTTTGCAAATTCATCGAAGGCTTTGACGACAGCATAACCGTTAAGGATATGTTGAAAAATTATTCCCAAACCTTTGACTACGAACAGCACAAGTTCAACCACAAAAGTATTGGCATGCTTATCCGGGCGGCCAGTGGCCTAACCCTCAACGCTTATATTGAAAAATTCATTTTCATGCCGTTGCACATGAAAAACAGTTCTTTTGAATTAAACAACGAAAACAGAAAGCGCATAAGCGCGCAGTATGTTTTAAAAAACGGTGAGCGAGTTATGGACGAAAAAAGCATTGACGAGCTGTTTTCGCAAAATGAGGGGTGCCTTATTACCAGCGTCGGCGATTATGCACGCTTTGCCGAGGCACTTTGCAACGGAGGCATTTCAAAGCACAATGAACGCATTTTATCCGCCGATTCTATAAAGCGCATGATAAATGAAATTGTTTACAACGAAACAACGGAAAAAAATTGCTTTGTCTGTGTTGGCTATAACGGAAGTCTTATATCCATCGACCCGGACAATCACGTTACAATTGTTTATGCTCAGCACGTCAAAAACTGCGGCATAACCCAAATGGAAATTTATCCCGAGCTACGAAAGCGTATATATGACTGCCTGGGCATTCACAAATGGTCCAAGGGCTTTAACATTTTCCCGTAACAACAAAATCCGGCACGGTATGCTACGGGTTGATAAG
>CAZITC010000052.1:0-7261 GCA_964542085.1 uncultured Ruminococcus sp.
AATCTGAATAAAACGGTTTAACTTAAGCAGATTTTCATATTGTCGCCATAACAGGCGCCAAGCCTACCTTCCTCCTTAGCGCCATAACAAATAATTATTCCGCTAAGGGCCGAAGATCTTAAAACCGGGGTCGGATATCCGACCCCATGGTTTTATTTCTTTTCAATTGTAATTTCTCTTGTATCGCCGTTCCACTCAACCGTGTAGCCAAGATGCTCAGAAACAAAGCGAAGCGGAATGAACGTTCTGGAGTCCTTAATCTTCGGAGCCACGGACAGAGTGTACCTTATCATGCCGTAGTTCGGATGTTCGGAATAAACGGTCTTTTTCTGCACCTGCATTTCAATTTTTCCGGTGGGTGCAGTGATGTATATCTCCTGTGTTTCGTCCACCCATTCAACAGTGCCGCCCATTTCCTCAACAAGTCCGCGAAGAGGGATTAATGTTGTGCCCTTTCCGGGATAAATGTAGGGTGCAACGTCCAACTCCTTAACATAGGTGTTAGAGCCCTTCGTCACCGTCATTTTATTATCGTCAATTTTAAGCACGTACTTTTCATAGTTTGCGGCCTCTACCTTATCCTTAGCGGCCTTGGACTGATAGAAATAAAGCTCTGCCATGGATGCGCGACCTGCAACGTGCGCCGAATTAATGATAAAGCGCAAATATCTTGCCTTAACCGGCTCCTCACGAAAATCGACAATCTTTTTATCCAGGCTCTTGGGAGAATTTTCTTCCTTATAAACCATGGCAAGGTCATCTAAGCTGTTACCGGCCCAAATTTCAAAGGACTTCCAGTTACCGTGAAAATCCGCCGACTGACGGGGAAGCATATCAATCTTGGAAATTTCCTGCTCGGTTACCATGTCAATATCAAAGCTTACGGGGAAGTCTGTCGCCTCTGTCTGCCAGAAGCTGTTACCGCCGCCGTCCAGCATACTGGACACCTCATGTCCCGCCCAAACGGGAACAGAGCTGGAAATCTTAAAATACTTTGTATCCACATCGTAAAGCTTGTTTTCAACCTCAATCGCCGGATAATCCTTGATTTCGGCATCTTTCAAGCCCTCGCGCTTTGCAATGAAGTCAATTTCAGCACCGGTGCCGACTGTTCCAAGGGTTTCCACTGCCTTAAGCATCATTCTTTTAACGGGAATGTTTGCGTAAAACTCGTTGGTTTTAAGACCGGTATCGCCCTCCATAACAAGAGTGGTAAGAAGCGAAAGCTCGCCGGAATCGGAGTCTGAAGCCCAAACCTCCATCTTAACAATGGTACCGCCCGCCGCACTTCTGGGCTGGTAAATCAAGCCGGAAATAACCTGCTTTTCGGGGAAGGTAATGTTAATTTCATAGGGAGGCGGCTCGGTGGATGTTACCTGTCCGTTTTCCGCTGTGTAGTAAGAATGCCAGAAGGTATCCTTATTTCCGTCGAAAAGCGCCTTAACGCCGTTCCACTCCGAAATCTGTGAGCTTGCTGAAACAGTCCAATCTGACTTGCCGGTCAAAACGGTGTAGTTGTTTACCTTGGTATCATTTTCTTCCACCGCCGCAGGAGCCTTGCCATCCGCCTTATACTTGGAAAGTGAGGAAACGCTTACCGAGCTTGCTCCGGCCGCAGGAGCAAGAAGCTGAAATTCCTCCATGCCCCAGTGCTGCTGGCTTGCGGCACCGCCGACCTCAACAGCCTCGATTTTCACAAAGCGGGCGGAAACAACCGTCTGCTTGCCGCCGAAGATGAGCTTAAAATCGGCACAGCGATCTTCGTTTGAGAAGGTCAGCAAATCGGAGCGCATCCAATCCACGCCCTCGTCAGAAACGTAAATATATCCCTTGGTTACCGCCTGTGACGCCCAACCCAAACGATTATAAAGCCTTACGCCGGAAAAGCTTTTTGCTTCGCCCAAATCCGCGGTAATCCATGCGCTTTGGTTTTTATCCGGGAAAATTGAGGAAACGGCATAGGTTTCCGATACCTTGGTTTCCCACTTTGAATAATCGTTATCTTTAAGCTTGTTCCAATACCAATCGTTACCCACATTTGCGCCGGGAGCGTCCGACTCAATGGTGATCTTTGCCGACTCCAAGGTAATTACCGAGGCATTGGTCGAGGCTGATGATGAGGCTGAGCCTGATGCCGAGGAATTAGAGTTTGTTCCCTCTGACTTATTGTTGGCCTTGTAATCTTTAAGGTCGGAAACCTTCTTTACCGCTCCCGACTTTTTATTTATCAGCTCCAGCTCCTCCATGCCCCAGTGCTGCTGAGCTGCTGCGCCGCCGACCTCGACGGCCTCCACCTTTATAAAGCGGGCGGAAACGTTTGTTTCCTTACCCCCGAATATCGCCTTAAAGTCCGCGTAACGCTCCGCCTTGGAAAAGGTCTGCAAATCGGTGCGCACCCAACTTGTTCCGTCATCGGATAAATACAAATAGCCCTTAGTTACAGCCTGAGGATCCCAGCCCAGGCGCTTGTATAACCTTACGCCGGAAAATTCATACGCACTTTCCATGTCCACATTAATCCAAGCGCTTTCATTTTTATCGGGATTAATGGCATAAATCGCATAAGTTTCGGTTACCTTTGCATCCTCCCTGGAAATGTTGCCGTCAAAAAGGTTATTCCAATACCATGCATCTCCGGTTTTAGCTTGTGAATCGGTTGAATCCGTTTCAATTGTTGCCGAATGCTTATCCGGAGTGAATGTGTCGCCGGAGAGTGCCGCCATGCTTACCGTTACGGAAAGAGCAAGGCAAAGAGCAAGCAATAACGAAATTATTTTTTTCATTAACAGTTTCCCTCCTTAGTTAAGGTAAGCGGCCGCTTCCTCTGCCACGGCGGTATCCACCTTACCGTAGCGTGAAACAGCGTACACACCGTTATTTTGGTAAACGTCAAATCCGAAGCAGTCGGAGAAGTAGGTAAGCGGAATGTAAATTACGCCGTTTACAACTGCCGCGGCATTGGTAAGCGTTTTAACTCTGCCGTTAAGTCTTGCATCAAGTGAGCCGAGAACCGAATACATCCAAAGCTCATCGGAAATTTCATCGTCCACAAGGTCGAAGCAAGCCAAGTGAAGCGTATTATCGCCGTTGTCGTACTCCGCCTTAGATTCACCGTACATAACCTCCTCAAACACACTTACGGGAACGTAAAGTGTGCCGTTGGACTCAAACGCGGTCAAGCTTTTATTTGCCTCATAAAGGGGCATTTTTCCGCCGCCGACGTTCATCTTTGCGGAGCCGGCCTTAAATACCGCGCTTCCGTAAAGCCTTGAGCGCTGTGAATTTGAAAGGGAGGTCTGCTCATTCTCTGTGTAGAGATAGTTAAATCTTCCCATGGGAGCAGGCGAGCCTGTTTTATAAAGGTCAAGAATGTTGCCGCTTGCAATTTCGCCGGCGGTATCCACCCACTTAAATTCAAATTCAAGTGCGCCTGTTTTGCCGATAAGCGCCCTGGGAATTGCCATTTGAAGTGCATCACCGGCTACGGTGTAATTAACTGTGCCGATGCTCTCCCAAGCACTGCCGTTCCACTTGGAGGCAACGCCGTCACCCAAAACGTTAACGGAGTAGTCATAGCCCTCCCATCCGGTTGCGTAATTGCGGTCGGCGTTAATGTAAAGGTGTAAAAATTCATCCGTTTCCTTTGTTATACTTTCGCGACACTTAACAAGGAAATACAGGCTTTCGCTGTCACGGGATACCTTTGCGCTTTCGATTGAGTTTACAACCTTGCTGGTATAATTTTCACCCTGACCCTTTTCGTCACGCACATAAGCATCATAATCGTTGTAGTACATGGGTGTAACATCTGCCCACTGGTCAACTGCAGCCCAAATGTCAATCGTCTTTGCCGCGCCGGCAACGGGTGCAGGGCGCACGCCCTTGTACTTTCTTACAAAGTCAACCAAAATATTGTAATAATCGTCCTTCAAAAGGCCGTTAACCGGCTCAAAGTCACGGCTGTTTTCATCGTCATATGTATCAACGAACGAGTTCTTAAATCCGGCATAGTTCTGCTGACGGTGAGCGTAAAACTCATTCCAACCGTCAATCATAACAAATGCGGGGTCGGTATCCAAAACCTGAGCCGTCTGCTCACGGAAGAACGCCGCGCTTCTGGGGTCATCACCCTCACCGAAGCCCTCGGTATACGCTCTGCCCTTGGTGTATTCGTCCGATGCAACACCGGTATAGGTATAGCCGTAAACATAGGAGTGGTTAATTGAAACGCCGACACTCATAGCCTCAACTCGGCCGTCCTCACGCTCAGCGCCCCACTCATGAAGGGGATAGTTTTCAAGCCAAATCCATGCGGGATTATCCGGCCAGGGACCGTTTTGCCTGTTTCCGAGCGCCCTTGTATTGATTGTGGAATAAATTTCCTTAACAAGCCTTGTCTCTCTTTCCGAGGTGGTCAAATACGCCTGTATGGAGTTATAATCCCAAGCTCCGACTAAAGGCTTGCCCTCCCACAAAAACCACAGGTCGGAATAGCTTTCGTCGTTCAGGAAATTAAACCAGAACGACTGCAAAACATTCGCTGTGTTTTGGGGATTTCCCGAATATCCGCTTATCTTGGGCACATTAACGCCGGTTTCTCTTGCATCATGAAAGGCCTTAAGCAAAACTGTAAGGTTTCTTATATAGGTCATATCCACGTTTGTGTAATCAAAGAAAATAACATCCACGCCGGCATTGGCAAGCCACGAAGCATGGCGGCGGTAAACCCAATAGTTTTCGCCGGAATAGAAGCCCAAAACAGGCTCTGCCCACCAGGTTTGACCCTGGCCCCACGCCGAGCTTCCGTAATCTTCCTTCGCCTCGGGATGGTTTTTTATAACCTCGCTTATAACCTTGGGCTTAGTGTCCGAATTTTCGTGCCAGTTCCAGTACATCATGCCGACATAGTGGTCGCCCGTCTTAACGGGGCCTGCCTCCTCATAATCGGCAACCTTTCTGCCATATGAGTCCGTTGCCGCCCATGTATCCGACCAATTGTCAATAATTTTTTCGTCCGGCACGGGCGAAATTGCGCTTTCCTTGGCGGTTGTGTTAAAGGTCACGGTTTTGTAGCTGTTATGTTTTTCCTTGCCGTAGCACGAAATAAAATAAACATCGTGCACACCGGAAACCTCCTCGGAAATGTTGCCGGTAAATTCCGTTTCATAGTCGGAATTAATAACAACATAACCAATGTCCTCTCCGCTTGTGGGATTGTCAATGACTATGGCCAAGGTGTCACCGTTGGTACCGTAAGGCATATTACACTTACCCGTAACGGTTACGGATTTAATGCCGGTAAGGTCAACCCCCTTAAACCCAAAATAGCCGCCCTTGTTAAGTATTGCGGAGCCGCCATCCTGTGTCGTGGTGTAGTTTTCGGATGACTTCACCGAAGCATCCGGCACATTGAAGCTTTTATCCGCAGCAAACGCAGGCAATGCCGAAACAATGAGCAACGCCGATAAAAGTACAGAGCAAAGTTTTTTCATATACATTTCCCCCTTAGTTTTGTTAATTATACAACATTTCAACAAGCTTTTCCATGTAAATTTGTTGCATATTCAGCTGTCCATCTGTTGCATAAAATGCTCTTTATTGTAAGTATAGCACAAATTTCTTTATTATGCAATAATAATAATTCAACTTTATTCTTGAAAGATCCCCAAAAATGTGCTATTATAAGGATGAGGTGAGTTTAACATGAAAATTTCCACCAAGGGCCGTTATGCCATAAGAATGCTTTTGGACCTTGCCGAGCATGATGACGGCGGCTATATTGCTCTTCGTGATATTGCGGAGCGCCAGGGCATATCAAAAAAATATTTGGAGCAGATTGTTCAAATCTTAAATAAATCAGATATTTTAAAAACAAACCGCGGTTTTCAGGGCGGCTATCGGCTTGGCCGACCGCCGGAAAAGTGCACAGTGGGCGAAATATTGCAGCTTACCGAGGGAAGCCTTGCTCCCGTCGACTGTGCTCGGTCGGCTCAGGCATGCGAAAAAAGCGCCGACTGCCTAACCCTTCCCCTGTGGCAAGGGCTTTACAACGTTGTGACAGACTATTTAAGCTCCGTTACCCTACGCGACCTTTTGGACGGCAGAAAAACCGCAAACGACTATGTGATATGAAAAAAACCCGCTTTCGCGGGCTTTTTTCATATCAACATACAGCCGATATTATAAACAATTACAGATGCCACGTAAGCGGTTGCAAGCTGAATTAAAACTGCCGTCACCGTCCATTTCAACGACTTGGTTTCGTTTTTAATTGTTGCAATTGTTGCCGCACACGGAACATACAAAAGGCAAAACACCATGAAGGAATAGGCCGAGGCCGCATTAAAGCCAAGGGATGACAGCACGCCGAAAATATCCCCCGCGCAAAGCACGTTCATGCTTGTTACCACAACCTCCTTTGCGGCAATTCCGGATATAAGCGCAACAACCGCCTGCCAATAGCCCAGTCCGGCCGGCTTCAAAACGCCGGTCAAAATGTCACCTGCCATGCGGCCGAAGCTTTTTGACATATCGCCTGCCACATAACCGCCGGGGCCGAAATTAAGCACCGCCCACACAATTACGGAAGCAACAAATATTGTTGTACCGGCTTTAGTTAGGTAATCCTTTATTTTTTCGGTAACATAAACCCTTATTGTGCGTGCGTTGGGGCGCTTGTATTCCGGCAACTCAATCAAAAGCATGCCGGTTTTGTTGCCCTTTTTCACAAAATTGGACAAAAAGGCCACAAAAATCGCCACAACTATGCCGATTGCATACATTGAAAGCGCAACAAGCGCCGAATACTTCGGAAAAAACAGGCCGGAGAATATAACATAAATCGGCAGTCTTGCACTGCACGACATAAAGGGCGTTACAAGAATTGTTTTTATTTTGTCGTTTTCATCCTCCAAGGTACGGGAAGCCATAACCGCAGGCACGCTACAGCCGAAGCCCAAAAGCATGGGGATAAATGCACGGCCGGAAAGGCCGATTTTTTCCATGACCGAGTCCATAACATAGGCCACGCGCGCCATGTAGCCACTGTCCTCCAATATGGCCAGCATTAAAAATAAAATAAAAATGTTGGGCAAAAAGGTAAGTATGCCGCCGACGCCGGCAATAATGCCGTCCACCACCAGGCTTTTTACCATATCGCTTGCCGAAATCCCGGTCAAAAAAGCATCAACTGCGCCGGAAAAGACCGAAAGCGCCGCTTCAAACCAGCCCTTTATCCAATCGCCCACCGCGAAGGTTAAAA
>CAZITC010000053.1:0-7178 GCA_964542085.1 uncultured Ruminococcus sp.
TTTCGGGAGCGGTCATTATCGCCTCCTTTATGTTTTTTTTAGGTGGACCTTCTTTTTGGGAAACGGATTTTCCGAGAAAAATGCCCAGGACAGCGATAATAAAAAACAGCGCAAATTTCCTTTTTTTCATAGAAAATCGTCCTTTCATTCTTTTTATGTAACTTATTATTATCAAAATACAAAAAAATAATGCTTTTGTAATATTTTTTTAATCTTTGGGTGTTATAATGACAATGAGAGGAAATAGCTATTCGGAGGATAGGATAATGACTGGAAAAACAAAAGGAAGAAAAAAGAGTGTAAGCTTTTCGCATTTTTTATTTATCGCTGTTCTTATTTTAATCGGTGCCGCGGTGCTTTTATGCGCCGGAGTGTGTATTTTTACCGAGCCGGTTGATTCACAGACGCTGACCATGAATCTTACCACCGTGCTTTATTATGAGGATGAGAACGGGGATAAGGTTACGCTTCAAAATTTATATGATGAGGAAAATCGCACATGGGTAGATTTTGACAAAATACCGCTGGATATGAAAAATGCCTTTGTGGCAATTGAGGATGAGCGCTTTTTCTCGCATCCCGGCTTTGACATCAAAAGAACGGCCGCGGCGGCGGCAAATTCCGCGCTTAGAATTTTTGATAAAAACAGGTCGGTCTACGGCGGAAGCACAATCACACAGCAGCTTGTCAAAAACCTGACCGGTGACGATAAGCGCTCTGTTATGCGTAAGCTTCAGGAAATTTACCGTTCAATTCGACTTGAGCACGATTTGGATAAAAATGAAATATTGGAGCTTTATTTAAACACAATTTACTTAAGCCAGAAGTGCAACGGTGTCGGTGCGGCATCGAGGGCGTATTTCGGAAAGGATGTGTCGGAGCTTTCGCTTGCCGAATGCGCATCCATTGCCGGCATAACGCAGTATCCATCACTTTACGACCCCTTTATAAATCCGGAGGCAAATAAGGAAAAGCAGGAGCTGGTGCTTTCCAAAATGCTGGAGCTTGGCATGATATCGCAGGCACGTTATGAGGCGGCTGTTGACGAGGAGCTTGACTTTTGCGGCGATAAGGGAGCGGGCGGCACGGTTTATTCCTATTTTGTGGACACCGTGATTGAGGCTGTTTCAAACGACCTTATAAATAAATACGGCTATTCCGAGGCAATGGCGCAGAACATGATTTTCACCGGAGGACTGCAAATAAAGTGCACGGTTGACCCCAAAATTCAGGCGCTTGCCGAGTCGGTTTATACGGACGAAAAATATTACGTTTACAAAAACGGCGAAGCAATGCAGTCGTCCATTGTTATTATTGAAAACGAAACGGGCGAAATTAAAGCAATCGTCGGCGGCCTTGGCGAAAAGACCGGCTCGCGTGTGTTTAACCACGCAACGGCATTGCGCCAGCCGGGAAGTACCATAAAGCCCATTGCAGTGTATGCCCCGGCCTTGGAGTACGGCGTAATCAGCTCATTCTCCACACTTTCAGACGTGCCGACAACCTTCACGCTTTCGGACGGATCTACATGGACTCCGCGAAACTCCGGAGGCAGCTTTTCGGGGGAGGTATCACTGAGGACTGCGGTTGCGCGTTCGCTCAACATTCCGGCCGCACGTACACTCGATAAAATGGGTATCGACGTTTCTTACGACTTTTTGGAAAAAAATCTCGGTATAACCTCGCTTGTTGACAGGCGTGAAACGGACATCGGCATTGTATCCGACAGGGCGCTTGCGGCGCTTTCGCTCGGCGGCTTAACGGACGGCATGAGCCCGGTGGAGCTTGCCGGCGCCTATGCGGCCATTGCTAACGACGGCGTTTATATTGAGCCGCATGCTTATACGGAAATAAGGGATTATAACGGTGATTTGATGTTCTCCAACAGGCCGGAAACACACCGGGCGATGAAAAGTTCCACCTCTGTAATAATGACCGACCTTTTGAAGGGCGTTGTAAGCGGAGGAACAGGCTCAGGCGCTTATTTTTCCGGCACGGATTTGGCAGGAAAAACCGGAACAACAACAAACGACCATGACCGTTGGTTTGCCGGCTATACCCCGACATATACCTCCGTTACTTGGGTTGGCTATGATATTCCCACGGCGATAAATACGTACGGAAATCCGGCCATTCCGCTTTGGAAGGCTGTTATGAGCCAGATTGACTATTCGGATGTGTCAACTTCATTTTCGGATGTGCTTTCCTATGATAGCTTAAAGTACAGAAGCTTTTGCTCCAAAAGCGGCCTTTTGGCAACGGATGTATGCCGCGAAGCCGGAACGGTATATTCAAGGATAGTGGAGGCTGATGCCGAAAACAGTGACGAATGCAATGACTCCTTCCATCAGGATGAGGAATTGGTGCCCGACGGAGAAACGGAAGCGCCGGAAAATAATGTGTCCGTGCCGGTGCCGGAGGTTACACCTCCGGCAGTGCCTGCAACGCCGCCTCCTGAACCATCGGAGGATGAGGGTTTTCACGGAGCTCAGGAGATATAAGGCATTTTTCGCTTAATCCGGTGTTGCATAACTCTTATATAAGGTAAGAAAACAATCCGAGTCGTTTTGCGACTCGGATTGTTTTTGGTAAGGAATATCAGATATGGCTACCCTTATGCCCTTGCTCCGTGAGACGTCGCATTACGATGGCTTAATTGCCATCGTAATTTACGTTCCTTCCGCACGCTTTAGTTTGCGCTTTACGAAAAAAACGCCTTTGCGTTTTTTCTTTGTGGCTCACTTCGCCTTGACATAAGGGTAGTTGAATACAATATGCTTTTTGCGCAAAAAAATCATTTGCATTTTTGTTGCGGAGGACGAAGATAGGCTACTCGCCTATCAAGGACGACAAAGCGAAAAGGCTTTGATTTTTCAGCTAAAAATATGTCGGATTTAGCTACCCTTATGCCCTTGCTCCGTGAGCCGTCGCATTACGATGGCTTAATTGCCATCGTAATGCTTATCCAAAATCCTTTTGACGGTGCAAACGGTGCCGTCGTCGGCAACGCCGTTGCCACAGCAATACTTATACACCAAATTTCTGCGCGCTTTTTTATCCGGAAAGGTAAAACGCGCCATCTCACAGTACATAAAGCCCTGTCCGTTGGCTCCTTCACCTTTTTTCATGCGCTCCCTTTTGTAATACGGGCACGTTACACCTACGCCCCCAACATTATATCCTTTGTAACCTTCCATAGCAGTACAACCTTTCCATTTTTTAGTATTTTTAACTTTTTAGGTTAATGTTTACGCAAAAAAAATTTTGCCGGGATCCTTTAACCCCAGAATGACGCGCATTTTTTCTGCTTCTTCTGTATTTATGACTCCTTTTTGTATCTTTCGGCAATATACTCCCCGACTTAACCCTAACCTTTGACACATTTCTTCCTCAGTTATTCCGCACCTGGCCATCTCTGCTTCAAGCAAAACTATGTTAATCATTCCTGTTTCATCCTTTCTGCACAATAATTTAACCTTGCAAGTTAAATTATACAGCTTTTTCCATAGCTTGTCAAGTCATTTCTGGAAATTTTTTTATTTTTTCTTGACTTTTTTAACTTTATATGTTAAAATTAACGCTGTGAGGTGATTTATAATGAGCGTCGGAAAACGAATAAAGCGGCTTAGAGAGGATTTGCGAATGACCCAGGAGGATGTTGCAAACAAGGTTGGCGTTGCAATTCAAACCATTTATAAATATGAAAATGAGATTGTTACCAACATTCCGTTGGATAAGCTTGAAAAAATTGCAAAAGTGCTGAACACAAATCCTTCCTATCTCATGGGGTGGGACGATAAAAAAACGTCCTCCGTTTCGGAGCTTCCTTCACCGGCCATTGCCTCGGACACTGTGCATATTCCGGTAATCGGCGACATTGCCGCCGGCTACAACCATTTTGCCTTTGAAGCTTGGGAAGGTGAAAGTGTGGAAATACCGCTTTCCTATATAAAGGGCGGAAATCCGAGTGATTTTTTTGTTTTGCGCGTTACCGGCGACAGTATGTATCCCGTTTATCAAGAGGGGGACAGGGTTTTGATTAAAAAACAGCTGGCGCTGGATTATTCCGGAGAAATCGGCGCCATAATGTATGACGATGAATGTGCAACCCTGAAAAAAATCGAGTATTCCAAGGGCGGCGATTGGCTTCGCCTTGTGCCGGTCAACCCGAATTTTCCACCGGTTACCATTCGCGGAGATGAGCTTAACCATTGCAGAATTATCGGGGTGCCGCGTCTTTTAATTCGGGAAATAATATAAAATAAAGAGGCTATAAAATGGAAATAAACCGAAACACCTGCTGTTCCTTTACAGGGCACAGGCCGGAAAAGCTTATGCTTTCCGAGTATAAAATTAAACTGTTGCTTACCGCCGAAATCAAACGTGCGGTGGATGACGGATATGATACCTTTATCACCGGCATGGCGCGCGGAGTGGATATTTGGGCGGCGGAGGCTGTGCTTAAGCTGAAGGAAAGCCACGGCGGCATTAAGCTGATTTGCGCGCTTCCACACCCAGGTTTTGAAAAAAGGCGGCCATATCGGGAAATAATGCTTTACAAAAGCATACTTGCCGAGGCAGATGAAGCCGTGCTGGTTTCCCACCATTTTTTCACCGGGTGCTATCAAATAAGAAACGAATGGATGGTTGACCGCTCGTCCCGCGTGATTGCGGTTTATTCCGGGCTACCCTCCGGCACCAAAAACACCGTCACCTATGCCGAGGAGCTTGGCATTAACGTTATAAATGTGCTGAAACGAAAGTAAACCAAACGCCTGCCGGATTGCCGGCAGGCGTTATTCGTTTTATTTTTCAGTTTTCTTTTTGCAAGTCTTTTTTGCGCATTTAGCGGAAGCCTCAGTTTTCGGCTCGGCCTTTTTCGCAGGGGCCTTTTTTGCAGGCGCCTTGCGGCAAAGCTTTAAAAGCTCCTTTGCGGAGTCAAGACTACCGTCAATGATAATTTTGCCGTCCTCATATGCCTTTGCGGCAGTAATCGTACCCTGTAAAAGCTCCTCCAACACATGTGAGTCCGCGGTTATCATTGCCGTGCGGTCGCGATAATCGTAAGGCTCAACCTTTAAGGTGCCGTCAGTATAGGCAATGTAAAACGTGCCGTGGCAATCCGAATCGGTCATGTTAACCTGAATGGCAAACGTAGCCTCAAGCTTTGGACGTTTAGCCTTAATCAGCTTTTTAAGCTCGGCAAATCTTTCTTCATAATTCATGGACAACACTCCTTTCAAATTATAAGGCAACAGATGCTTTAAACTTATTTTACCACAAAAAAGAAAAATTGTCAATTATTTGAAAATAATACTATTCGACAAAAGGCGAGGTAGCACGCTTTAATATTCCGTTAAGCTGGGCAATGGCGGTACCGTAATTGGTAATGGGCACACCGGCCTTTTCTGCCGCGTCGTAGCGTGCTTTAACCTCGCGCTCGGTTATCATGCAGCCGCCGCACTGGATAATTAACGCATAGTCAGAAAGCTCTTGCGGAAATTCCTTGCCGGTGGTAAAGGAAAAATCAAGGCGTTTTTTTGTGTAGTCCGAAATCCAGGCGGGGAGCTTAACACTTCCTATGTCACCGCACTGCTTTTTGTGGGTGCAGGCCTCGGCAATCAAAACTTTATCGCCGTCGGAAAGGGAGTTAAGCTTATTTGCGCCGAAAACCGCCTTATCAAGCGTTCCTTTGTAGCGCGCCATTAAAACCGAAAAGCTGGTAAGAGGAATACTTGCCGGCGTTTCGGCATTTATTTTTTTAAACACCTGGCTGTCGGTTATTACCATTTTTGGAGGCTCGGCAAGCGCGGAGAGGGCAGATGCGTATTCGTGCTCGCGAACAACCAAGGCGGCCGCGCCGGAGTCCAAAATATCGCGAAGAGTTTGCACCTGAGGAAGAATAAGTCTGCCCTTGGGCGCCGACTCGTCAATGGGCGTAACCAAAACAACTTTGTCGTAGGGAGAAAGAATGTCGCCTATAATGCGGCGCGTGCTATCCTTTGTGCGCACGGCCTCAAAAAGCGCTGATAAAAGTCGGTCAAGCCCTTCTCCGGTTACACCGCTTACGCAAAGCCCGTCGGCCTTTTTAATATCTGACTTGGAAAAAACGGATATATAAGGAATTTTTTTATCCTTGAAAAGCTGTATAAGTGCATTGTTAGCCTCGGCATCCGACGCTTCGGGGTCAATGACCAAAACGGCCGCATCACATTCGGTTATGGCGGCACGGGTTTTTTCCACCCTTAAAAGGCCAAGCTCACCTTCATCATCAAAGCCCGGCGTGTCAATTAAAACAACGGGGCCAATCGGCAAAAGCTCCATAGCTTTACGTACAAGGTCGGTGGTAGTGCCGGCAACCGGTGAAACAAGCGAAACACTTTGATTTGCTATTTTGTTAATCAGTGACGATTTTCCGGCATTTCTGTTGCCGAAAAATCCGATATGCACCCGCTCGGACGAGGGGATGGAGTTTAAGCTCATAAAAAAACCTCCCAACACATCTATAATTATAGACGTGCGGGGAGGGCTTGTCAATAGCTTAAAATGCAATTTCCTCCGTCATCGGGCAGGTAAGTGCGCGCGCCCTGTAGGTCGGGCATACCCAACGAACAGCATTCTTTATGATAAGCTGAATGTTTTCGTTAAAGAATGTAGGGTAAGCCTCATGTCCTGGCTGCAAGTAAAAAATTCTGCCATTTACACGCTTGAAGGTGCAAGCACTTCTCATAACCTCGTGTGAGGGATAGGTGCCTATCATCAAAAGCTCCTCCGGCTCGGGAATTTCAAAGCCCTCACCGTACATTTCTTCATTTGGTAAATCAAAATAGTCACCGATACCGGCCATAATGGGATGAGAGGGATTTATGTTGTAAAGCCTTTCCTTGGAGTCTTCGCGCCAGTGAAGGTTGCAGGTTGTGCCCATAAGCGCCTTGAACGGCTTTGAATGATGCGCCGAATGAAGGAAAATTGCACCCATTCCGCAGTGAATATGGCGGACAACCCTTGCAACGGCTTCATCGGAAACAAAGCCGTGCTTTGTGTGGCCCCACCAGATTAAAACATCAGTGTTTTCCAAAAGCTCTTCCGTTAAGCCGGCCTCCGGGTCATAGGTTTCGGCATCGGAAAAAAGCGTAACGGTTTTAACGGCAACATCTTCCGACTCAAGAAAGTCGGCA
>CAZITC010000054.1:0-7122 GCA_964542085.1 uncultured Ruminococcus sp.
AAAACGCCAAGTCCTTTTCAGAAAGCTCCTTTACAGCCTCGTCAAAGGAAACGGTGTTTCTTACCGACGGAATAATGCCGCGTCCGCACTGCTTTGCGGCCTCGTAGGCAATTTTTTGCCAGCGCTCCGGCTTTTCGCCTTTTGCTACACAACGCTTTGATAACACCGGCACAATTTCACAGGCGCCGAGCTCTGTTGCCTTTTGAATGATTGAGTCCATTTTTCCCGACTTCGGAATACACTGATATAGCGTTATTTTAACACCAAGCTCTGCCGGGCAGGCCATGCTTTCCGTTACCGAAAGCGTTACCTCCTCCTTGGTAATTTCGTCAATTTTGCAAATGTAGTCCGTTCCTTCCTTGTCGCAAAGCGTAACCTCATCACCGCAGGCCATGCGAAGCACCTTTCCTATGTGGTGCGCATCCTCCCCGGTTAAAACCGCCTTTTCCTTTATGTTTTCCCTGTCCGTAAAAAATTTCGGCATTATAAGCCCTCCGCTTCCTTTAACATTTTATCTGCCAGCTCCCGATATTCCGAAAGCTCACTTTTTCCCCGGTCAGTAAGACCAAACTCATCGTCCTCCGCCTTAAACCAGCCGTAGTAATTTCTGTTCACAATATCCCTTGCCTTGGCTATCCCCGCCATTTTGCCGATATCCGAAAAAGCAATGCTTCCGTATTTTTCCGCCAGAGCCGCAATAAGTATTGCATTTTCGCGGTAAACCGTTACGGTTTTTCCATTTGTTCCACCGGTGTTTTGGTCACCGTGCCTTTGCAAAAATTCCGTTTCAAGCCTTTTTCGCCTGCCCTTGTTGCGCGCCTCTGCGGCCTTCATGTCATATTCCCTCGGCTCAAACGTGATTTTTGCCCCTCTCTCCTTTACCGTAATCAATCCTATTCCCAGCCGCCTTATAACAATTCCTATGCTGTTCCACCTTTTAAGCGTGCTTTTTTTCGGACTCGGCACCGCGATATACACCTTATCCGCAAGCTTTTGGCGGTCAACCGCCTGAATAATTACGTCAAGGTTAAGACGAAGCTTCATTTCCACCGCCGCGGTGCTACCGTCAGGCAGTACGCCGAAGGCATCACAATCACCCACCTCCGCCTTAACGCTGTAGCCCATATTCTCCAAAAGTTCCTTCACCGGCGCATAAAGTTCGGTTTCCTGCATATATAAGCTCCTTTTCCATTGACTCTTTATAATAAATAGTGTATAATATTTGCGAGGTGATGTCAATGAAAAAATTTATTTCATGGAATGTAAACGGCCTGCGTGCCGTTGTTTCTAAAGGCTTTTACGATGCTTTTGCTTCGCTGAACGCGGATATTTTCTGCCTTCAGGAAACCAAAATGCAGGAGGGGCAGCTGGAGCTTGACCTTCCGGGTTACCGCCAATATTTTAACTATGCCGAAAAAAAAGGCTATTCCGGCACGGCCGTGTTCACGAAGGAGGAGCCCCTGAGCGTTACCTACGGAATAAACATTCCCAAGCATGATACCGAGGGGCGCGTCATAACGCTGGAATTTCCGGAATATTATTTTGTTTGCGTGTATGTTCCCAATTCCCAGGACGAGCTTAAAAGGCTTTCCTACCGCATGGAGTTCGAGGACGATTTCAGGGAATACCTACTTTCGCTCCGAGCTAAAAAGCACGTGATTGTAACAGGCGATTTAAACGTGGCACACGAGGAGATTGACCTTAAAAACCCCAAGGCCAACACAAGAAACGCCGGCTTTACAACTGAGGAGCGCGAAAAACTTTCCCTGCTTTTGGAAAGCGGCTTCTGTGATACCTTCCGAACGCTTTATCCCGATACCGTGACCTATTCCTGGTGGTCTTACCGCTTCCGCGCACGCGAGAGGAACGCCGGTTGGCGTATTGACTATTTTTTGACCGATACCATGGATTATGTTGCCGACGCCGCAATCCATACGGAAATAACCGGCTCGGACCATTGCCCTGTGGAGCTTACCGTTGCGTTTTAAGCCCCACAGGATAGCTGTGACCGGGGAATTGTCACTGTGAAAACAACCCCTCCGAGCAGAACCAAAGATTTTGCTCACCTCCCCTTACACGGGGTGAGGCTATACATAGCTAAAGCTTTTTAATCCGCCGGCAGTGTCGGCGGTTTTCTTTTACAGCAAAAAAGGCTGAACGGTTAAACCGTTCAGCCTTTTCATTTTGCGTTTATCTGTTGCTTATTTTAATTTCCTGCTTATCGCCGTCCCAATAGACATTATATCCCAAATGTTCGGACATAAATCTTAAGGGAATGTATGTACGGGAATTTCTTATTGTGGGAGGAGCAGATGCGTTATAGCGCACATCATTAATATACACGCGGTCATCTTCCACTCGCATTATAATATCCGTGTGGGGGTCGAAAATCCAAATTTCCTGGTTTGCGGCCGTCCAATCCACGGTCATGCCCATTTCCTCCATAAGACCGCGAAGAGGTACCATTGTGCTTCCTGCGCTTATAAAGGGGGCAACATCCAGTGTAAGAGTTGTGGTTTTTTCTTCCTTCAAAACCTTTACCTCGTTGGAGCCGATGTTCAAGGTGTATGTGATTTCGCCACCCTTGTAGTCTCGTTTATACTGATTTTCCGTCTGAAGGAACGAAAGCTCCGCGCCTGTGCCGTAGCCGCTTAAGCCCTCGGTCAGGATTATCTTGAAATATCTCGTTCTCACGGGCTCATCCAAGAAAAAGTCCTTCGCCGTTATCGAAATCTCCGAGCAGGTAAATTCCTTTAAGAAGGTGTAATCCGTTCCGTCATCCGAGGAATAAACCGAGAATTTTTGGAAATGGCCTGTAAGGTTTCCGTCCTGACGCGGAACGTATCTTAGGCCCTGAATTGTGCACTTGGAATTAAAATCGTAGTCTATCTCCATCGGAAGTGCTTCCTTCGGGGTAATGCGTGAGTGCCAAAAGGTTTCCCACTTGCCATCCGCCAGGCTTGTAATCTCCTGCGCGCTGCCAGCGGCTTTTGCAGAGCATTTCACCTTAATACCTTCAAAGGTTACCGGCTTATAGAACACATTGTCAAAATCATTTTTAAGCACGTTATAGTTTACGGTTTTGTAATTGCTCTTCGGCGAAAGAAGCCTAATTTCGCCGGCGGATGCATAGCCGAAAAGTGCCTCAAGTATTACTAACTTAACAGCCTTTACCTTCAAGTTTGCGCCGAAAATAATCGTTTTCGGCTTAGTATCCGTTGCCCAGTTTCCGGAAGCAACCATTGTGAAATCCTTGCCGTCGCCGGAAACATAAAGTTCATATCTTGAGCAAATACCGGCGCCGCCGTCAGCACGTGGATAGTATCTGTAGCCCGAAACAAGCTGTTGCTCCGGCAAAATAACCGTAAAACTTTGCGGAAGTTCTGCCTTGGGGTTAATCATGGAATGCCAATGGCTTTTTGTGTTACCGTCGGCAACGTATTCCGCAAGCTCGCAAGGCACTCCACCGTTCGCGTTTACGCTGGATGCATCAAAGGTCCAGCCGTCTGTAGCAAGCTCATCCGATTCAACAGCAAAGGCTGTCAAAACGGAAAAGCTGAGAATTACCGCTAAAAGAGAAGCAATTATTTTTTTCATCGGTGTCCCTCCTTAAAATGCCAGGCTCTTAGCCAAGGCAAGCGCTTCGTCCGATACTGCTTCACCGAACACTGCAACATCGCCCTCGGTGCGCACTTGATAGCCGTACAAATCGGCAAACAGGCTTACAGGAATGTAAACCTTGCCATTTTCCGCAAAGGTCGCGTTTGTAAGATTTATCAAATAGCCGTTACGTCTTGCCTCAAAAGTACCCAAAACGGTGTAAATATCCTTTTCGCCGCGAAGCTTAACCATGTTCTTCTCCGGCTCATAAATCGTTCTTACGCCAAGCGCCTCTGCCGCAAAATCGTTTGTTATGTAAATAACACCGTTAACGTTTTTAACTTCTGTTGCCGTATCCGCATCGGAAATGTGCATCCTTTTTCCGGATATATATCCCATGGTTTTACCTGCGGCAACTGCCGTGGTGCCTTCCAATACCGCACGCTCACTGTCGGATAAGTAAATTTCTTCCTTCTCGGAATATACAAAATTGAAACGGCTTATGGGCGTTACCGAGCCGTCAGAATAGAAATTCATAATATCGCCGGAAACATTATCTGCCCATTTAAATTCAAAGTCAACCGTACCGGAAGAGGCCACAAGCTCTCTGTTAACGCTCAACGCCAGCATACTGCCGGATACGTTGTACGAAGCTGTGCCGATTTCCGTTGCCTCACCATTTGCGCTGAGCGCGGAAACCTTGCCGGGAGCCGGATAATTTATAACGTAATCATAGCCCTCCCATCCGGTGGCGCGGTTGCGGTCAACATCAATGTAAAGCTTCATCCACATATCACCCTCGGGTGCTGTGATTGACTTGCGGCATCTTGCCATGAAGTAAAGATTTTCGCTGTCGCGCGATACCTTGGACTCAACAACGGCATTTCTTGATGTGTAATTTTCATAGGTTACGCCGCCGTAGCCGATGTAATTTCTGTCATAGTCTGCGCCATAACCGTAGAATATCGGCGTGACATCGTTCCAGGTTGCAAAGTTCGCAAGGTCAACCGTTTTTTCGGGGCCTGCAACCTCGCGCTTTTCCGCGCCCTTAAACTTTCTTACGGCATCCACCAAAAGCGCATAGTAGCTGTCCTTCATGTCGCCCTTGGTCGGCTCCATGTCACGGCTTCCCTCGTTATCGTAGGTATCCGGGAACGCATTCATAACGCCGCCCCACTGAAGGTTTCTTCCGGCGCTCCACTCGTTCCAGCCGTCAATAAACATAAGTTCCGGGTCAATTTCCATTGCACGGTTAAACTGCTCCGTGAAGAAATAGCCGTATTTATAAGCACCCTCGCTCTTATCCTGACCGAGCACCGAGGTATAGCTTCTTCCCATTACGGTTTCGGAGTTCATGGCCGTAATCGAATTTGTTGCATAGGAGTGGTTTGCGGCAACACCCACCGTTGCCTCCTCGTAAGTTCCGTCCGCCTTTTGAGTATAACCGTTCTGCGGATAAATCTCCAGCCAGCCCCACTGGTTTTTGCTAACCTGACCTGTGGTGTAGCTGGGCTGGGGTCCTCTGAAGGTGAAAAAGCTTTTAATCTCTTCCATAAGCTCCGCATCGTAGGGGTCGCCCTCCTTCGGTGTGAGTGTTTCGGGATAAGCAAGAACTAAAGGCTTGCCGTCCCAGTAAAACCAAAGGTCAGACCATTTGCCGTCCTCATATGCTCCAAGATAAATTCTCTTCATAACCTCCTTTATCCATTCGGCATTTTTATCCGGGAAAAAGCCTGTCATAAAGCAAACCTTGGGGGCATTAATTCCCGCATCTCTTGCATCGTGCAGAGCGGAGAACAGCACATCATACTCTCTTCTCCAGCTGGAGCTTCCGTTCGTTGTATCGAAGAAAATTGCGTCCACGCCGGCTGCGGCAAGCATTTCTGCGTGACGACGGTATACCCAGTAGTCAATTCCCGAATAGTAACCGAAAACCGACTCGTTCCATCTGAAGCTTGTGTTGGTTGTCGGCCAAATGGAATTATAGTAATCGTGCTTAACCTCCGGATGCTCCTTGGCAAATTCCGAATTGTTAAATGGCGTGCTTGTTTCAAAGCCCGAATGCCAGGTCCAATAGAACATACCTACTTTTTTGCCTTCACGAACAGGGCCGGCTTCCTCATATGTAGCAACCTTTCTGCCCAACTCGTCCGTCATCGACCAGGTTGATTCATGATAATCACGAAGCTTTGAATCTGGCACCGGAACGTACTTTTCCTTGGTGTACTTTTCCTTGGACAATTCAATCTTTTCAATTGTGGTTCCGCAAGTGCTGTTCAAATGCGCCATAAAGCTTTGGAAATAAAGGTCGTGCAAACCGCTCATCGGCTTTGTAATGCTTCCGGTGAAAACCATTGCGGTTTTTGGGGTGTGAATGTCAACATCCACATAACCTATAACGTCACCGGTTATAGAGTCCGCTCTCACCAAAATACGGTCACCGTCCAGACCTCCGGACATATCATTGGTTGCGGTAATCTTTACTGAGTTAATTCCCGTAAGGTCGCACCCGTCAAACTCCGCATAGGAATAAGGCTGTTTAACCTCAATTTTATTGGAGGTTATCCTTGTTCCCCCTGCGGTTTTTGCATTTTCCGGCAACAAAACAGCGGCTCCCGACGCAACAACCGAGCCCAACACCATGCAAAGTGCCAGTGCAAGTGTAGCTACTTTCTTCATATTCATCCTCCTTATAGTAACTAAAATATACCAATGATATTATACCATACCACCAGAAAAAGTCAATAAAAATATGCTTCTTGTGTTGACTTTTCCCATGTGTTATTGTATAATATTCAAGTGTTTAGAATATTTATGCAAAGGAGAGCGTTTTATGACAGTAAATTTAAAAGGAAAAAGCTTTTTAAAGCTTTTGGATTTTTCCCCGGAGGAGATAAATTATCTTTTAGACCTTGCTTCCGAGCTTAAGGCCAAGAAAAAACAGGGCATTCCCCACAGGTTGTGTGAGGGTAAAAACATGGCGCTTATATTTGAAAAAACAAGCACGCGCACGCGCTGCTCGTTCGAAGTTGCGGCCTACGACCTCGGAATGCACACCGTTTATTTGGACCCGTCCGGCTCCCAAATCGGAAAGAAGGAAAGCATTGAGGATACAGCGCGGGTTTTGGGCCGTATGTTCGATGCCATTGAGTACCGCGGCTTTGCCCAAACAACGGTAGAGGCGCTTTCCGATTTTTCAAAAATTCCGGTCTACAACGGCTTGACCGATGAATTTCACCCCACGCAAATTCTTGCCGACTTTTTAACAGTTCGCGAAAAATTCGGCTCACTTAACGGCATAAAGCTTGTGTACATGGGTGATGCGCGCTATAACATGGGCAATTCGCTGATGGTGGGCTGTGCCAAAATGGGCATGCACTTTGTTGCCTGTGCTCCCGAAAAATATTTCCCGGATAAGGCACTGATTGAAGAATGTGAAAAAATTGCCGCGGAAACCAGCGCCGTGCTGGAGTTTGAGACCGACCCTGCCGTTGCCGCAAAGGATGCCGACGTTATTTATAC
>CAZITC010000055.1:0-6840 GCA_964542085.1 uncultured Ruminococcus sp.
CCCTTGCATACTCCCTTCGGCAAAATTTCGTAAAGAGTACGTTCCGAACGGATAAAATCAAATTCACCTGAGCGCGCATGGCTTTTCAAAAGCCGCTCCAGTCCTAAGATTTCATCATCGCTTTCACTTCCGAAAACAATTTTTGCAATTGGCTCCTCCACCCGGTCGTAAGGCATCACCTTATTTTCAACACCGGTAATTTTGCGGAATATTTTCATGGTTTCGTTTTCCTTTGAAAAGTAAACCGTATCGTATGTGTTGACCTGTATTCCGAGCCCGGGATAAGCTTTGTCCGCACTTTTTATAAGCTCTGTAACGTGCTTCGGCATTTCGGCCGTCCAAATATAGCGCCCTTTTGAATAATCGTAAAGTCCGCCACCGTTGACACAGCCAATCGGTGCATTAGGCTTTAGCATATTATAAATATCCACGGCAAAAAACGGCATTCTGCCCGTTATAAAGGTAAAAAGTCCGCCTTCTGACTTAAAATATTCAATTGCCGTAAGGTTTTCGTCCGAAACCGTTTTGTCATTTTTTAAAACCGTTCCGTCCAAGTCGGTGCACAAAAGCACCCCGTCAAATTTTCCCATGAAGTCCTACTCCTTAGTTATTATATACTGTGAAAAACGCAAATCCGTAAGGTGCAATATTTTGCTCCAAACAAACCTTATTTCCTTCAATATGCCCCGTTGTGTTGTAAAAGTCCGCCCTTTTATATTCCCCGTCCAAATGTATAACAGGGTCAATGACCTCGTCCGGAAAAATGTTCCATAAGCCGACTGACATTGAATTTTCATCTCTCTTGCACAAAATGTAAAGCTCCGGATTGCCGAAGCACATGGCCGGAAGCGGCCTTCCCTGTAAACGGCAAATGCCCCTTGCAAGCTGTCTTTGGCGGCAGTAATTTCTGAAAAGACCGTTGTGCCATCCGTCCACAACCCACACCGTTTGCGCAACAAAGGAATAAACCATAAAGCGCTGACCCAAGCTGTTTTCATAATACCAGCAGGCAGGAAACATTGTTTCCTTATTTACTTTGGATGTGTCCGCACTGGCGATTGACTCATCAGCGTGAGCAAACATGCTTAAAGCCTCTGCCCCCTCCTTCAGGTCAAAGTGGTAAAACGTGCCCTCTCTTTCAAGGCCTGTTGCTGTGAATTCGTCATCCTCCGCATAATATTCCAGAGCTGGATTTTTCTCCCTTGTATATGCCTTAGCGCCGATATCCACACCCCTTTCCATGAGATAACGCGCCGCCAGCGCATCAATTACCATGCCGGAGGAAAGCATTTCATCGGTAACGTGCTTCGCATTTTCGCCGAAAACCAGGCTTGCGCAACCCTTTTCCCCATATGCGGTGGGAATTGAATTATCCACCGTCATCCACTGGCTCACCGTGGGAAGATAGCCGTTTCTGTCACCCAGCACAGGAAGGGTGATACCCTCGGTAAATTCTCGGTCTGCAAACAAATTCATATTTTCAAAGATGTTAAGACCGACAGCCCTTTTGCCGGAAAAGCGCCGCTCAATTTCTGCGTAATGAGGCGCGTTTTTTACGTGTCTTTCAACGTAGCCCGGCTCATACCTTGCGCTGGAATTGTAATCGCACATATATTTTAATATACCTTCCGTTCCACCGGAGGCGCGAATTATCATATCGTAGCACTCCAAATAGGCCGAAGGAATCCAATACCGCGGTCGGGGCATGGTATCGCCCTCGCTTACTGTCTGCGTATCAACAGAAAACCATGCTGTCTGCAAGCGGATCGCCTCAATATTCGCACCCTGTGTGAGTGCGTTTTTCCAGTAGGGCGCGCCGGTAAGCCGCGCAAAGGGTCGGTTTTTGCCGGCAATCATTTTAACCAGCTCCGGAAAAGCTATTCCCTCCAGTTCATAGGATGAGCTGTTTGCGCTGAGTCCTATGCGCACATCCGGGTTTACCTCATGCGCCGCCGCTTCGATTTTTCTTGCAAAATCGGAAAGTGTGCTGCCCTGAAGCGTGCTCCACGCATCACGGTACTTGTTACACCCACCCGTCAGCAAAAGCTCCCTCAAAGATGAAACCTCAATATTTTCGCCGGTCATTTCACGAAGCCTTTTCATGTGCAAATCGCACGAACAGCCAATGTCTGAAAGCTTTTTGCCGCCGGACAGGGTGAAATCGTCCTCAAACAAAATTATTTCAACGCCGGTTTCCGCCACAGCCTTAATTACCTTTATAAAATCACCGACAAACTTTTCGTCAAGCGGACAGTAAGCAAAAACCTCCGCCCCGTCAGAAAATCTAATTTTAGTAAAGCCGTTCGGCCAGTTGTCCGCCGGGGAGGGTGCTCCTGTTCCGCCGTAGCCGATTGTCGGGCAAAGCCACGCGTTCACCTTAATTCCGTTTTTCTCAAAAAACGACTTGTTTTCCATGAAAAGCCTTTTTTTCGCACAAAGCTCCTCATCGTTTGCTAAAATCCTGTCAAATATCAAAAAAACAGCATCAGTACCGGCCGCCTTTATTTGCTTTACAAGGTCGCGCCCGTCCCTTTCGTTCATGGGCTTGTTCATAACCGGAATAAAGACGTTATACATATTATCACACCCTAAAAAATACTGAGGTAAATAAAGCTTCACCTCAGTATATATTAACATCATTTTTCGCTTATTGCAAGATATTCTTTTTTTATTTTTTCAAAAAGCTCTTCCTCCGGGCTAACTCCCATAACCTTCTGTAAAATGCCGTCAATTCCTAAGCTTTCCTTGGCCTCGTGCCACTTTTCTTCACCTTTGCCGTCAAACAAAAGCGCACATGCCGCAGTTTTAATTAAAACAGAGGCATTCTCCCCCCGGGAATAAATAAGACGTAACGGCCCCATTATTCTTTCGCCGTCGGCAAGCTTTCGTAACGGGTCACGGCCGTTTCTTTCCACCGTGTCCTTTATTGCGCGGCTTGTAAACTTGTCGCGCGAAAGAAGGGCAAATTCTGCCTGGTCCTTTTCGTCATAGCCAAATTCCTTGCACAGCGCCCTGTTTGTCACCTCATAGTTTTCGTCCAAAAGCTTAAGAATTTCCGGGTCGTTTGCCGCCTCAGCGTAATCCTCATAGCCCTTGACATAGCCCAAGTAGGCTATAACACAGCTCGCCGCATTGTAAGTGTAAAGCTTTCTTGTAAGAAAATCGCCGAAGCCAGAAACCGGCTTAATGCCGGTAACCGGGCTTTCAAAGCCCGGAAGTAAATCCGCGTTGCACTGAAGGTAAGGATAATCTTCGCTCATAATATCAAGTCCGTCATCCGTGGTGGTGCAAAAAACCGTCGACTCGCTTACCGAAATATCATCGCGACAGATTTTTTCCTTAAGTTTCTGCGCCGGCTTTGAGGAGTTTTCACAGGTGATGATTGTGTAACTTTTGCCCTTACTCAAAATGCGAGAAAGGCTTTCGCCGACCTCCTCCAAATTGGAGCCGCCGACCGAAACAAGAATAAAGTCACAGTCGTCCACTGTTGCGTTTTCCCAGGTTACAGCCTCGTAGCCGGATATTTCCATATTCTCGCGCACGCCTCCGAAAAAGCCTATTTTATATTTCTTTTCTTCGTTGAGTTTTGAAATAAGCTCCGCATCCTTATCAATAAACCTAACGGACGCTCCGCCTTCTGCCAAAAGCCGTGCCAAAAAGCCGCGGCCGGTTTTTCCGGCGCCGATAATTGCCACCTTAGTCATTTATATACCCCTTTTCCTTAAGATAAGCTATTTTTTCCTTTATCAAAAGCGCCAGCTTACCCTTTGCATCCAATTTGCACACATTTTCAAGTATGTAGTCCACACCTTCATTTTCGCGCATTTCTTTAAGCTTCACTGCAAATTCGTCGGTCTCGTTTTTATAGTAAATTGCCGCCGCAATAGCCGTTGCAAGGTTTTCCGGCACAATACCGTAGGACTCCACAAGCCGAGCCGAGCCGACAAGTCTGTCATCGGGGCCGAGCTTTCTAATCGGGTCACGGGCATTTCTTTCAATAAAGTCCACAATGGTGTAATCTTGAAGCTTTTTTTTGGAGGTTAACGTGAATGCAAGCTGTTCATCAAGCGGGAAATTGTGCTTCGCGGAAAGTGCCCTCGCCGTTTCGGAATAAACGCCGTCCAACACCTTCAAAATTCTTTCGTCATGCGCCGCATCCGCGATTTTTTCGTAACCTAAAAGCGCACCTAAGAACGAAACCGTTCCATTTGCCGCATTGTAGGTGTAAAATTTTCTGTCCAAAAAACCTGTAAAATGCTCCACAAGCTCCAGTCCTTTAATTTCGGGAAGCTTGCCTGAAACTCTTCCTGCATCCACAGGAAGCTTCCAAAAGTCCTGAACATTAACAATCAGCGGGTCCTTTGCCAGAAGCTCCGCATCGGACTCAATGGCACTTCTCATAATAACCGCTTCCGTTATGCCGACGTATTTTTCATAATATTCCTTAGCCTCCGGCGAAAGAATTTCCTCAACCCCGTCCTTGATAATATCGGCCGGCTTTTTCCAGTTTTCACATGTAATGAAATTCAAATGGCCGCCGCGCTTTGTTTTTTCCTCAATTCCCGCGGCAATGAAGGGCACAATTTCCGAAAGGTTTTTGCCGCCAACGGCGTTAAACACCGCATCTGCCGATGCAATGGCCTTTGAAATTTCCTCCTTGTCACAAAACTTTAACGCCCGTGCGCCCTTAACAACGCAGTTTTTCTCCGGTGTGCCCAAAATGTTCACCGTGTATTCTCCGCGCTCATTAATAAGGTCGGCAAGTGCATCCGCCTTCTCAACAAATACAAAATCAATACCGCTTAAATACAAAAGATGTCCGATAAATCCGCGGGCAATTTTACCTGCTCCGAATATTACACAACTCATATTTATCACAACCTTCCAAATTCTTCAAAATTCGCTTTATTACTGTTATACAGCCGCGAAAAAAGCCCGTACCGCTCACGTAGCGACGGGATTTCCGCGCTTTTCACGCATTTATCCTTCATTACCAGCGCACATGATGCTTCCTTAAGGCTTTCAAATTCGCCACGTGCAACCAGCGCCGTCATGCAAGCGCCGAGCGCCGAAGTGTCATTCTCCTTAAGTGTAACAAAATTTCTTTCAAAAAGGCTTGCCTTTATTTTTGTGTAAGCCCCATCCAATGCGGCACCGCCGGCTGTTAAAACATCCTCCGCACCGCCCTCGCCCAAAAGCGAATAAACCGTGTAAACGGAAAAAGCAACGCCCTCCTTAACCGCATAGGCCATGTCCTCCACCGTGGTTTTTTCCGATATTCCGAAAAAAACACCGCGTGCACTGCCGTTAACCTCCGGCATACGCATACCCTTAAGATACGGCAAAAATATAGGAGCCTTGTTTTTTATGTGCGCATAAATTTCACCGTCCGCGCCGAAACTTTTTCCGCCAAAGGAAAGCGCTCCTCCGCTTGACGCTGTAACTCCATAGGTTACGTATTTATCAAAATAGGGTGACGAAACCATGTTATCGCCGGGCTTTATGCCGTCCGATATAACGCCGATGTGCTCACTCGTTCCGGTTATATCAAAAAACGCGCCGCTTTCGGTAACACCCATGCCGATGAGCCCGGCATAGTAGTCGTTAAGGCCGATGTACACCTTTGTTCCCGGCCTTATTCCGGATTCGGCCGCCCCCTCATCGGTAACAATTCCGGCCTCATCAAATGGCGAACAAAGTGAAGGAAGCATACTCTCATCCGCTTTTGCATAGTCGACAAGCTTTTTTGAATAGCCCGTATCCTTTGCCAGGCCGCGCCAGGTATAATAATCGGTAACGTACTCTCCGGTAAGCCTTTTTATTATTTCATCCTTAAGCTGGCAAACCCGCGTTACATCTTTACAGTGCTTTTTTATGTACAAAAGCCTTGGCACGGGATAGCTTACTATTCCCGGGTGAGCCATGCCGATTTCCTTTATAAATTCCTCGCGCGACAAGGCTGTGCGAACGGCTTCAATTTCATCCGTTCCTGCCTTGTCCTGCCAGGAAATAATTTCATCACCGTTTATGACGTAGGTGCCCGTTTGCGAGCTTAGCGCCACGGCATCATAGTTTCCCGAAAGAAGTGAGAAAGCTTTTTTTATTGCCTGAAGAAATCCCAAAACTCCGACATTTTCATAAGGCACCCTTACCTTTTCATGCACACCTTCTGCCGATGCAAGCATAACCTTGACCGAGGATGTTCCCAAGTCAATTCCGGCAATCATAATTCAAATACCGCCTTAACAAAGCCGACCGGGCGCTTTCTTGCAAGCTCAATTGCGCGCTCAAAATCAGAAAGCGGCATAACCTCGGAAACAAGATGCTCAATATCAATTGTTCCGTCTGCCATTAAGGAAGCGGCCTTTTTGTGCATATTCCAGTTGTTTCCGGCACCAATTAAGTGCAAGTTTTTAATGTGAATATCGTCAATCCTGACGTTCATTATTTTGCCGCGTCCGTAGCCGGCAAGAACAACCGTTCCGCCCTTGCGTGCAATTTTCAAACTCTCGTTAATGCACTCCTCAATTCCCGTTGCATCAATTACAACGTCCGTGCCCTCCGGATGAATTTTTTTCATTGCCTCAATAAGATTCTCCTCCTTGGTTGCCACAGTGCGGTAAGCACCCATTTTTTCGGCAATTTCCAATCTTCCACGTGTTGTTGCCGCCACGGTGATTTTTGAAAGCCCCATTGCCTTCGCAACCGCAAGCGTGCAAAGACCGATTGAGCCCGCGCCGATAATAAGGCAGGTATCGCCCAGCTTTGCGTGCGACTTTTTTATCGTTCCCAGCGCAACGCCCAAGGGCTCGCAAAGCGCCGCATGGCGGAAGCTTACAT
>CAZITC010000056.1:0-3346 GCA_964542085.1 uncultured Ruminococcus sp.
TGTCATAACGCTTAAAACAGCGTATGGCACATAGTAAAGAAATGAAATTATAAATTGATTTTTTATTTTTTTCTTAACCAGAACAAGTGGCACCATGCGCACCAAATAAGTAACAAGCGCCATAACGGCAAGGTATACAAAATAACGCATCACATTGCCTCCTCTACATCAACCGGGCACAGTGCCGCAAAAAGCGCGCTTGCCGCCACTGCGCAAATTATAACCGAAAAGCCCGATGGAATTGCCGCAAGCGCCGGAATATAATTAAACGCACAGCTTAAAGCAATTGCCACTATTACGCACAAAAGTGTCGGCCTGTGTTTTTTTGCCGGCGGAATTACAATTGCGGTAAACATTGCATAGATTGCAACGCCAAGGGCACTTGTTACGGCGCTCGGCAAAATTTTACCGGCCGCCGCACCTATAAGTGTGCCGATGCTCCAGCCCACAAACGGGGTGATAATAAGACCGTACAAAAAGCGACGTCCCACACTGCCGCGACAGGACGAGGCAACACCAAACACCTCATCCGTATTCATAAATGCAATAATAAATCTGTCAAACGGCTTAACGTTATCCGAAAGCTTTTGTGAAAGTGATATTGACATTAATGCGTAGCGTGCATTAATTACAAGCTGCGAAAGTGCAAGCTCCGCCACCGTACCTCCGGATGCAATAATCGGTACCGCCGCAAGCTGGCCGGCACTTGTTACATTTGTCATGGACATGGCCAATGCCTGCCAAATACTAAGACCGCTGTCAACCGCAAAAATTCCAAATGCAAAGGCTACCGATAAATAGCCAAGACAAATCGGAATACCTGATGTTAATCCTTTTACAAAGCTGTTATTCTGCTCCATATTCATACCCCAATGCAGTTAATGCTTCTATTTTACAACAGTACGGCCGTTTTGTAAATAGTAAAAATACAGAATTATTTTTTGTTTCATTGCCGCGCTTTCAGTACTTTTTACGAAAAGCTTATTATGTTACACCTTCAAAGTTGATATGACAAAAAATAAGCACTGTGTTCTGGCCAACACAGTGCTTAAAGGAGGGAAATAAAAATATGTATTAACTTGCTATGGTCTTATTATACCACGGTCAACACCTTTTTGCAATACACCGTTTGGTAGAATTGCATGAATTTTAGGGTGGATTTTTGTGCACTTTTACCAGTCAGTAAGAAAATCTCCCGTCAGAAAGGACGGGAGGTTTTCTTACAAATTATGTGAGCCTTATATTCCGAAGGTATCCTTCAAATACTTTCTACTCATTGCAGCGGCCTCCATCGGAGGTCTGTCAACAGAAGCATCTTGCTCCACGATAACCGTGTGAGCGTTTGCTCTTTCTGCCGCTTCCAAAATTTTCTTAAAGTCATTTCTGCCGCTTCCGACAGGAACAAACTTAAAGTCATTATCCTCTTTATTATCGGTTTTAATTTCGTTACCGTCACCGTCAATAAGAGCGTAAGCCGGGCCGTTTGCAAGCTGCTTGCAGGTGAAGTCCTTAAGGTGAACCACATCAACCCTGTCCGCATACTTGTCAATATACTCCGCAGGGTCATATCCGGCATAGCGCACCCAGCAGGTGTCAAACTCAGGGCAGATAACATCTGCACCCAGCTCGGAATAAAGCCTGTCGATAATGCACTCTCCGTCAATTTTATCGAACTCAAAATCATGATTGTGGTAAAGTGTTTTTATACCGCGTGAAGCAAGCGCTTCGCTGTACCTTTTAAACTTTGCCACCGTTTCCTCCCAAACAGGAGTTCCGTATTCAAGCTCGGAACGGTTATACCAAGGAATTGCACAATACTCAACGCCAAGCTCAGCCAGGAAATCAATAATTCCCATCCCCTCATTGAAGAAGGGATCCGGGCCCTGGTGAACAGAAACGCACTTTAAGCCGTATTTTGCCATAATTTCCTTTAATTCCTTGGCAGTTTTGCCGTAATAGCCGGCAAACTCCACATATTCATAGCCCATTTCGGCAACCTTTTTGAGTGTTCCCTCAAAATCCTTTGCCAAATCATCCCTTACGGAATAAAGCTGCAGGCCAACATTGAACTTTTTCATTTTCAGTCCTCCCAATTAGATTTCGGGAATTTCGATTGCAATCTCGTGGCCGGCCTTTGCAGACTTAACGATACCGTCAATAATAGCCTGGTTATAAAGAATCTGGCTTGTGGGAACAGGTGCTGTTCCGTTTGTCTTAATTGCATCCAGGAAGGAGCGAATCTTCTTATAGAAGTTTCCGGGGCCGTTGTTGGGAATCATGGGAATTTCAGTTATAACCTGAGATCCGGCAACCTCGGAATAAATCTTCATCGGGCCGCCGATAGAGCCGTTCCAGCACTCCGTTGAAGGAATTCTGAGAGAGCCCTTCTTACCCATGATAATTGTATCACCGGGGGTATCCAAATGCATTGCCCATGCAATTCTGAAGTCAAGAATAACTCCGCCCTCAAGTCTTATAAATCCTGCCGCGAAATCCTCAACGTCAAACTCCTTAGCATACTCCGCGGGCTTTCCGTCCATCTCATAGTAATGAGGATCGGTTCCGAAGAAGTTAGAGGTGTAACCCGAAACGGTAATCGGCTTCGGATATCCGATTGCATTCAAAACCATGTCAAGCGAATAGCATCCGATGTCACCCATTGCGCCGATAACACCTGTGTCCTTTGAAATGAAGCTTGTTCCGAAGGGTGTAGGAATACCGTGACGTCTGCCGCCGCCGGTCTGTATGTAATAAATTTCACCCAAAACACCGCTCTGAACAATTTCCTTAACCTTAATCATGTTGGGATCAAGTCTGGGCTGGAATCCGATGGAAATAATCTTTCCGCTTCTCTTCTCTGCACGCATGATCTCAACAGCCTCTTCCGTGGTAACACACATGGGCTTTTCAAGAAGAACGTTTACGCCCTTGTCAAGTGCATAAATTGCGCACTCTGCATGGGTTTTATTGTAGGTGCAAATGCTTACCGCATCCAACTGCTCGTTATCAAGCATGGACTTGTGGTCGGGATAGCAATGCACACCCTCAATTTCCCATCTCTTAAAGAAGGTTTCTGCCTTGCCGGGAACAAGGTCTGCTCCGGCAACAATTTCAACGTCAGCCATTTTCTTGTACTCGATGATGTGGGAATCCGCAATCCATCCTGTACCTATAATGCCGACTCTAAGCTTACGGCCGTCATGCTCCGTCGTTTTAGCTTCAGCAACGTTTTTGAACGCATCTAAATTATTAGCCATTTTTTTACTCCCCTTTTCGTTATTTATTTGTTTTTATTATATCAAAGCGTGCATTTAAATACAACGCTTTTTTTGACCTTTTATTGCAC
>CAZITC010000056.1:3356-6824 GCA_964542085.1 uncultured Ruminococcus sp.
TTATTGCACAATATTGACTTTTTTTATTTTTCAACAGCGGAAGCTCCGAATTTTTCTTCGTATTCCTCCCGAGTGGGCAGTCCGTTTTTGGTCAGTACAACCAAAAGAATAATAAATGCCGCAAGGAGCACAATTGCACTTATTCTCCGTTTCATTCAAAATCACCCCGCACATGGAATTATAAGTCCCGTTCCGGACAATAGCATTGCCCACAAAAACACCGTAACCAGCGAAATCGCCGTTCCGATTACCACAAGCCCGGCCGCAAGATCCCCGTCAGCTCCCATCTGCTGTGCCATGGTATAGCTGGAAACTGATGCGGGCGATGCATACATGGAAAAAAGAATAGCAAGCTCTCTGTCACGAAAGCCCAAGATAACGGCTATACCCAAAAACACCGCCGGAACAATTATAAGCTTGCCGATCGTTCCCCAAATTAAGTACGACCTTTTTCCGCAAACTCTTTCAAACGAAAGAGCCGCGCCGAGAGCTACAAGTGCAAGCGGTGTGGCCGCTGCCGAAATATCCGTTACGGTTTTATACATAGCTTCCGGCAAAAGGAGGCCGCCCTCCTTCAAATAAAGTCCGATAAAGCCCATAACCGAGCCGATAATAAGCGGATTTTTCAATATGTTCAAAACAAGCCTTCCGAAGGAGCGCTTTTCCTTTTTGAACATCTCAAGTGCAATAACAGCCAGTGTGTTAAACACCGGTACGATTATTGCAATAAGCACAGATGCCTTCCCGGAAAGTGAGCCGTCCTTGTAAAAGCTTTCCGCAACGGGAAGGCCGAAAATAAGGAAATTGCTTCGGTATATTCCCTGAACAAGCACCCCTCTGCTTTCGCCGTTTTTACAAAAGCCTGTAAGGGCAATCAATGCAAGAAAGCACACTATAACACTGGCAATTCCGTATGCTATAAGCTTTTTATCAAAAACCTCCGAAACGGACGAATTGTAAACATTCTTAAAAATGCTTACAGGAAGAAAAACCTTGAACACCAAGGCATTAAGCCTGTCCGTTGCATCGGCATCCAATATATTGCACCCGCGCACGATCTTACCCAGCGCAAGAAGCAAAAACATCGGGAAAACAAGATTAAACGATAATAAAAAGCTGTCCATTTTCATCACTTCCGTTAATCAGCTTTTTTCTTTCAGCTAAATTATACCACAAAAAAATCCGTTTGTAAAGAATATATTAAAGCGAGGGAGCACTCCCTCGCTTTAATATATTCTTTCACCGTTTAATTTAATTCCGCTTCCCGGCGCACCTTCGCAAATTCTGAAAAAGCCGTTCGTAAGTTCGGAAATCAATAAAATATTTGCTCTTTTTTGTCCGGAAAGCTTTGACCTCATACTTTTTTCAACCTCAATCACAAGGTAATCCGGTTTTTTGGTTTCCACATATTTTTTTATTTTCAAATAAATCTGCCGGCTTTTTGCCATTTCGCCGAAGGCCGGATGATACGGCCCGGCAACAAACGCATTATCCAGGCTTTCCGACGGCTGAAGTCCGGTTCTTATCACTTTTATTCCCGCTCCCTCAAATTCTTCCGTCAGCTCCGCCGTTAAAGCGACCGCCTCCTCCAAGCTTTGCGGGGCATATTCGCCGCGGCAAAACATATCGCAAAGGCAGGTATCCTTAAGCACAAGAGTTGGATAAATTCTCACCTGCGAAGGGCCGAGGCTTATAAAATCACGGCAAGTTTTCCTGTCCTTTTCATCATCGGAACCGGGAAGATGCGTCATCATTTGCAGACCAAGCTCCATTCCCGATGCCAAAATCATCTGCGAAGCTTTTTCTATATCCTTCGCCGTGTGGCCGCGATGAGATAAGGCCAAAACATCATCTGAGGTAGACTGAGCGCCCAGCTCCACCGTTGTAACACCGAAGCTCAAAAGGTTTTCGATGATTCCCTCAGAAATATAATCCGGCCTTGTCGAAAGTCTTATTCCGGTTATTTTTTTACCGTCCAAATAAGCCGCGGCAACACTTAAAAGCTCATTTTGCCGACTTAACGGAATACCGGTAAAGCTTCCTCCGAAAAACGCAATTTCCGCTTCGCCGGAAATGTGGCCAAGCCACTCTTTAATTATTTTTTCGCATTTTTCGCCTGTCATATCCCCATCTGTTCCGGTTATGCGCCTTTGATTGCAGAAAACGCAATCGTTGGGACAACCGAGATGCGCGACAAATACCGGTATATTAGCCTTTTTCACTTAAATTCTCCATTGCTGCCTTGGCCGCCATTTGCTCCGCTTCTTTTTTGCTGGGGCCGCGACCGTGACCCATAGGCTTGCCTCCGAGCAAAACCTCATATTCAAAACATTTGCTGTGAGCCGGACCGATTTCACGGATTAGGCTGTAGACAACATCACAGCCGTCCATGCTTTGCGCGTATTCCTGAAGCTCCGTTTTATAGTCCACAAACGCTTTACCGGAAACAGCTTTTTCAATAATATCCTTAAGGTTTTTCATTATCCAGGCCTTGGCCGTTTCCATATCCGAGTCCAAAAAAATGGCCGCAATCGTTGCTTCCACAATATCCGCCAAAATGGATGTGCGCTCACGCCCGCCGGTAAGCTCCTCCCCCCTGTTAAGGAACAGAAAAGCACCAATCCCCAGTCGATGAGCCACAACATAAAGCGACCGTTCGCACACGGCCGCCGCACGCACCTTTGTAAGGGTACCCTCCGGCATTGTGGGATAATTTTTGTATAAATATTCGCTCACGGTAACAGATAAAACAGAGTCACCCAAAAACTCCAGACGCTCATAGCTTTCCACCCGGTGCTCATTTGCATACGAGCTGTGCGTAAGTGCTGTTTTGGCAAGCTGTTCATTTTTGAAGCTGTAACCGATTGCATTATAATATCCGTGCATTAAATCACCTTATGAATTTTGTCTTATGTACTCGCAAGCATCGCCCACGGTTTTGATCTTATCGGTTTCCTCATCTTCAATTTCAAGGTCAAACTCTTCTTCAAGAGCCATGATAAGCTCAATAAGGTCCATCGAATCACCAAGGTCCTTAAACGCGGTATCCTCCGTAACAGAATCCTCATCAACACCGAACTGCTCCGCAATTATTTCTCTTATTTTTTCAAATTCCATATTTTTCTTCCTTTCGTAATATATTTTCTATTAGTATATGCTAACATGGGACAAAAATCAATAGCTTTTTTCACCAAATTCACATTTTTGTGTTTATTTCATAGCATCGCGTAGCTTTTCAACAGCTTTTTTCTCAATTCTGGACACATATGAGCGCGAAATTCCCAGCATTTTTGCAATTTCACGCTGAGGTATTTCCTTACCGTCCGAAAGTCCGTAGCGCATGGAAATAATTTTTCTTTCCCGCGGCTCCAAAAGCTTATCAATCCCCTCGTACATTTTTTTAATTTCCGAGCGGTTTTCGTAATTTTCCTCCACGCTGTCATCCTCCGACGGGATAACCTCCATAAG
>CAZITC010000057.1:0-6656 GCA_964542085.1 uncultured Ruminococcus sp.
GTCCAGGGTTCGAGTCCCTGATGGCCCACCAAACAAAAAAGCACCCACTGGGTGCTTTTTTGTTTGCTAATCCTATCTGGGACTCCTCGCTAAAAACAACCATCGGTTGTTTTATTAACGCTCGGACTGATGGCCCACCGCATCGAAGCATAGGAAAACTATGCTTCGATTTTTTGTGCAAAGAATCATTCTCCTGCTTCCTTGCTTCTCCTTTTTCGCAAAATGGCACATCCGCGTCGGATATTCGCTAGTAAACGCGCTTATAGCGCCTTTGACTCATTACCCACCTTTTTGTGAACTTCGCCGTATACCGAAAAATATTCATCCATACCGTTCGACTTTGCCACCAACCAAAAAGCACCCTCCGGGCGCTCTTTCATGCATTCAACATATTTGATTAATTCTTGTTTCATATTTTATCCGCATACTACCTTCCACGAAATTTTCTCTGACGAAGTTTATCGCATCTGATTGCTTTCTTTCAAATTTTTCAAATGCATGTGCAGTATCCGCAACGCCTCTTTTATAACTTTTTGTACTCAGTTAAACTTCTTATCTACGTCCGAGATAAAAAATTCAGGCGATTTTGCAAAATCAGCAACCCTATTGTATTCTGATTCCACTTGAGCTAAGCACTGCTTAGCTTTTTCGCACGTCACATTTGCTTCTGCTTGAATATGCTTTATTGACTTAGTCCTTTAACTCTCCTTCTTATAGTAAAACAAAAAACGCTACCGTTAATCACACACCACACGCTGACCTATTCATACATTGCAAGGTAGCGGCACTTTCCTTCCACCGCAAAGGTGCCCACACTCGCCGGAACGAAATACGTTTCCCCCGTCCTTGCGTGAAAGCGTTCCATTCCAATAACAATATCCGCTTCACCCTCTTCAAAGAACAAAAGCTTATACCGCTCCCGCGTGTCCTCATGCGACAATTCGCCATGCACACGCTCTACGGTAAAAAACGGACATTTACACAGTCTTTCGCGCCCATCTATCAAAACCGGCCGCGTATTTTCATACGGCATAAGACTCATGCACCGAAGCGCCTTATCCATATGCAGTGGCCGAAGCCTGCCTTCCCCGTCGCGACGGTTATAGTCATAAACTCGATAGGTTATGTCCGATGACTGCTGAAGCTCCGCAATCAAAATTCCTTCACCGATTGCGTGCACCGTGCCTGCCGGCACAAGAAAAAAATTTCCCGCCTTCACCGGCACCCTGTTCAACAGCTCCTCCATTTTGCCCTCTTCGGCAAAGCGGCGCACCTGCTCCTTGGTTGCGCCTTTTTTTATCCCCAAATATAGAAACGCACCGTCCTTTGCCGACAGCACATACCAACATTCCGTTTTTCCTTTTCCGTTTTCCATTTCCAGTGCCGCCTCATCATCCGGATGCACCTGAACGGAAAGCGGCTTTTTCGCATCAATAAGCTTGAACAACAGGTTAAATCCACCGGGACCGGTGTTTTTACCGTCCGACACAACAGCCGCAAAGCTTTCCCCCTCCGCCATGCTGATATAACCTGGCACAACCGATGCAACAAAGGCCTCGCCGGTAGTTTTAGTAGGCACCGCCATGCCATATTTATCACAAAACGCCGTCCCGCCCCAAAGAACATCCTTAAACGACGGCGTTAATTTATATGCTTTCATCACGCTTCACGCTCCCTTATATTAACCAATTATAAAATTTTTTTCACTGCCTGTCAATATTTTTTATTTTCTATTGACTTTTCAATTTTTATGTGTTAATTTATGTTTAACGAATATTGCAACCGAAAAATTGCCCGTATTTTACGCGTGGCTTTTCGAGCAGAGAAAGAGGTGTAGCATGGATTTTATAAAAGAAAAAATCCGGGTTTCTATTGAAAACCTGGCTTCCTTCCGAGCAACACATTTAAAAAATTTGAATATTGAATTTTTCCACACCGACGGATATAAAAAAGGTGTCGAAATTCCTGTGAATTTTACGGCTTGGCGCACGCTTGAGGATTTGCAGCAGCTTAACGGCGTGGACGAGCATTACTGGCTTAAAATAAACATTCCGGCAGTTGAGGCTCACAAAAACAAAGCTCTTTGTTTCAGCCTTCGAACAGGCCGTGAGAGACAGTGGGATGCACGCAATCCTCAGGGACTTATATATATTGACGGCAAAGCCGTGCAAGCGCTTGATACCAATCATACCGAGCTGTCACTCGAATTTGAAAAGGAATACACACTCTACATTTATTTTTACACCGGCATGGAAGGCGGTGCCTTTTCGTTAAAAGCCGAGCTTGCACTTACCGACCTTCCCACAAACCAACTTTTTTATGACATAAAGGTGCCCTATGAGGCAATGGCTCTTTACTCCGAGCAAAGCTACGACTACATACAGATAAGAAACTGTCTCAACAAGGCGCTTATGCTTGTGGATTTCAGAAATCCATATTCCGATAGCTATTATGCAAGCCTTGAGGATGCCATAAGTTACATGCACCGCGAATTTTACGAAGGTCTTTGCGGAAAAAGTAACGGTGTTATAAGCTGTATCGGTCACACTCACATTGATGTTGCGTGGCTTTGGACGGTGGCGCAAACCCGTGAAAAGGCAGAGCGAAGCTTTTCCACTGCTCTCAGACTTATGGAGCAATATCCCGAATACAAATTCATGTCCAGTCAGCCTCAGCTTTATAAATTTGTCAAGGAGGATAATCCCGAGCTTTATGCCCGTATAAAAGAAAGGGTTAAGGAAGGGCGATGGATTATTGAAGGTGCGATGTGGTTGGAGGCGGACTGCAACCTCCCCAGCGGCGAAAGCCTTGTCCGCCAGATTATTTTCGGAAAGCGCTTTATGAAGGAGGAATTCGGTGTTGAAAGCCGCATACTTTGGCTTCCTGATGTTTTCGGCTACAATGCTGCCCTACCGCAGATTTTGGTAAAAAGCGGCGTTGACAGATTCTTCACCTCCAAAATTTCTTGGAACGATACCAACACCGTGCCTCACGATATGTTCCTTTGGAAGGGCATTGACGGAACGGAAATTTTTACATCGTTTATTAAAACCTATGTAAATGTGCTTTCCCCTTCGTGTGTTATGAATAACGCGTGGAATGTTTTCAAGGATAAAAGCCTGTCCGACCGTACGCTTATAACCTTCGGCTACGGTGACGGAGGCGGTGGCACCACTGCCGATATGCTGGAAAATTATCGCCGCATGAGCTACGGAATACCCGGGCTTCCGCGCACCGAAATAGATACTCCCAATGACTATTACGATAAAATTGAGGCGGACTTTGAAAAAAACACAAAGGAGCTTAAAAGCACGCCGAAATGGGACGGCGAGCTTTATTTTGAAATGCACCGCGGCACCTATACCTCCATGGCGAAAAACAAACGCAACAACCGCAAAAGCGAGCTTTTGTATCAAGAGGCGGAAACGCTTTCCGTAACGGACGAAATATTAAACGGTGGCACCTATGACCGCGAAGCCTTTAATAAAAACTGGGAAAACATTCTGTTAAACCAATTCCATGACATCATTCCCGGCTCCAGCATAAAGGAAGTGTATGATGTTACGGATACGGAATACACATCCATTCTTTCGGAAGGCCGGGCCATTGTTGACGCTAAGCTCAAAGCCCTTGCCGACAGTACGGCATCGGACAGTGGAATACTTTGCTACAATCCGACCCCCTTCACTCAAAGCGACCTTGTTTCATGCGACGGGGTCCTTTACGCCGCAGATGACATTCCTGCGCACGGCTATAGGGTAGTGCCCAAGGTTCCGGCAAAATACAGCGTAACGGTTTCGGAGCACTCCATGGAAAACACACTTATCCGCGTTACCTTTGATGATGACTGGCAAATCACCTCCGTTTACGATAAGGAGGTCGGCCGTGAGGTTATTGCTCCCGGCAGTAAGGCCAACCGTTTGGAGGTTTACGAGGACTATCCTCGCGCATTTGATGCTTGGGAGCTTAATAACTACTACAAGCAGAAAATGTGGCCTGTAACGGATGCTGCCTGCACCCCGATAGAAAACGGTTTCCGCATTGTAAGAAATTACAATAATTCTGTAATCCGCCAGGATATTACACTCAGAAACGGCTCCAAGCGAATTGATTTTGCAACCGAGGTTGACTGGCACGAGGATCATGTACTTCTTAAAGCCGTGTTCCCGCTTGATATTCGCACCACATTTGCAACCTATGACATACAGTTCGGCAACGTAACGCGACCGACTCACCAAAACACATCGTGGGATGCGGCAAAGTTTGAGGTTTACGGCCATAAGTGGGCGGATATGTCCGAAAACGACTACGGTGTCAGCCTTATTAACGATTGCAAGTACGGCTACAGCGCTTACGAAAACGAGCTTACACTTTCCCTGTTAAAGGCCGCCACTTATCCCAATCCTTCAGCAGACCGCGGCTTGCACAGCTTTACCTATTCACTTTACCCCCACACCGGAAATGTGACGGCCGGCGGAACAATTCAGCAAGGCTATCTTTTGAATATGCCGCTTCAGACTGTTGCCGTTTCCCCCACCGCCGGAGCAATGCCGAATGACTTTTCGCTTGTTTCGTGTGACAGTGAAAACATTTGCGTTGAAACAGTAAAAAAGGCTGAGCTTGACGACAGCGTAATCGTAAGGCTTTACGATGCATACAATCAAAAGTCGCACCCAACCCTGACCTTCGGCTTTGATTTCAAGGAGGCTTATATTTGCAATTTGATTGAGGAAAATGAAGCCAAGCTTGACTTTACCGGCCAAAGCATTACCCTTCCGGTTAAAAACTTTGAAATCGTCACTCTTAAGCTTGTTATATAAGCATTAAAAAGCACACACACCGCATAAAAACGTTGTGTGTGCTTTTGAGTTATTGACAAGGCGTTCCGAGCGGCTTTCGATTTGCCTGTTAATTTTTAAAAAGAGTAACCGTTTTTGTGGTTACTCTCGAAAGCTATGTTTGGTTGTCTGTTGATTAATAATTAGCTAATTTTGAATACATTTTCGTATTCAGCACCCTGCCGTTTTTTACTGCATTACTGCGGAGCGTGCCCTCGCACTCAAAGCCCGCTTTTTCAAGAACACGGCATGAGGCGATATTATAAGCAAACTGCTCTGCATAAATACGGATTATATCAGCATGTGTAAATACATAATCACAAAGCTGATTGACCGCTTCAGTCATAATGCCTTTTCCCCAATATTCTTCCGCTATGTAATAGCCCAGTTCGGCACTCTGCCTGTGTATATTTTCTTGGCGGAACACACTAATGTTGCCTATCACCTTTCCGTCAGCTGTAACTGCAAAGGCAATAGTGTTGTTTTCGTCAGTATCAAGCATCCTAGAAATATATTCTTTGCCGTCTTGCTCAGTGTAAGGGTACGGTAATCCGTCCCGCAAATTATCCTGTACTTTTTTTGTTGGATAAAGCGGTTGCCAAATTCTTCGCATCTGCAAACTTCCATTTTCTTATAATACATTTTGTCATTTGGTATCTACTCACTTTCAAATTCTAATTTATCTCTCCACAACCCTCTATTTATATTTGGCGAGCATAGATAATATACCGCATTTTTGTGTATTTTTCAATTAGCCCGAAATTGTTTTTGTCAGTTTAGCGGTTGATTTTTTAGCTTTGCATAAGTGTTTGCCGTAAAAAATTGCAAAAATTCCGCAAGAATGGCTTCAATCTTGCGGAATTAATTTTTCTATTCTGCTATTTATGCGGGATTTTTTATGCTTCGCAGCAGAACATCATTTTTACAAGGTCGTAAACGGGATACTTGTTTTTAATGGGCTTAACAAAACCTACCGAATATACGAATGACGCGGCTGTTTTGGAATTTTTAGGATTCCACACTCTTTTTTGAGCAATGTCGCCGAATTCACATCTTTCAGAATCGGCGATAAATTTTAGGCGAGTGTTTGCCTTATCAATCAGTGCCGAATTTTCATGATTGGTTAATGAAACGATAACCACACGGCAAGACCTGTTGCCGTTTTTCATGCAGGCTACAAGCTCTCTGAATTTTTTATCAAACTCTTCCGGGCTTTGTTCAATCATATCAAGGTCATCCTTACCGATATGTATAATCACCGTTTCCGGCACGATGGATGCAACGCATGCCTTATATGCCTCAACCGCATTATTTACGGAAAGTCCGTCAATGCTTCTGTTATAAATCTTATCCTCCAAGCCAAACGCCTGACGAAGCTCCCCTACAGGAATTTCCTTATCGCCGCTCCCGCCGAAAATAACTATTCCGTCAAGCTCTGCAAGCTCATTAAGCTTATTATACTTTTCAAAATCGTTCATTTTTATTTCTCCCTTCAAATTACATATGCTTTTTGTCCAAAGCAACGTTCCTGAAATAAACAACAATGTTAAGGAATACGATTGCCAAATTCAAAAGATAAGCAACCAATACATAATTAACCTGTCCTGCCATAAGCTTTGCGCAAATTCCGGCGATGTATCCCGTTATTATCAAAAGAATGAAGGGCAAACTTGTTCCCTTTGCCGTTCTTGCTCTGTACGCCTTAATTACATTAAGCGGCCATGAAAAACCAAAGCATACAAGCATGACCGTTTCCAACGCTGATCCCATAAATAATTCCTCTTTTCTTTTTTCTTAACTTCGTTTACACTATAGCAC
>CAZITC010000058.1:0-6421 GCA_964542085.1 uncultured Ruminococcus sp.
ATTCAAAGGTTGTTCCGCATTCGGTTGCATAATAAATTTGCTCCTCCGATGGGTAAACGCCTATAAACAAATCCTCGCCCTTTTCGGCAAGTATGCGGTATCCGTCCGGCGTATTGTTGTAGCAAAACACACCGTCATAAAGCTTTGTGGTATCGGGATAGGTTGCATTTACAAACGCGGAATAAACCGGAAAAAGTGCGGCCGCTCCGTCAATCCTGGGCAAATTATCGGTAAGCTTCAATGTTTCACTGCATCTCTTAACAATTTTGGAATTTTCTCGAAACGGCAGATAATCATAAACAGCAATGTTAGGTGTTTGGTTAACCGTAATACTTTCTTCGTACCTCATCATTCCGTAATTCATGCCGAAGGCCGCAAGGTATAAAAAAGCAAGTATTCCCCAAACAATAAGAAATTTCTTTCGCCTTTTAAGCCAAATCAAGGGCAGTAACAGCGAGGGGATAACAAACACGGTAATATACACCAAAACTTCATTATAGCCCTCCGAGCTTAAAATAAGCAATGCAAGAATGGCAACATAAAGGCTTATAAAAATCACAATTCCCGTAAGCAAAAGCTTTACCGCTGTTATAATAACCTCTTTATATAGTACCTTTTCACTGCGCTTTTTCCAAAGAAATATACCCCAAAGAATGTAAAAAAGCAAAAGCGCAATTCCGATTGACAGTTCTATCGTAGCCTCAATCCCGCCTTTTTGCGCTCCTATGCAAATAAAAAGTACTGCCGGAACGGCTCCGATTGCTCCGCCCCAAAAAGCACCCTTGTGCAAAATAAGCCCGGCTAACCAAAGGTAGGTTAGGGTCATTGCAATTAACACACCGGAATCAACAGTGCCAAATCCCGTAAAAAGCGACCACATATAAAACGCCGAAAAAAGCGCCGCCGGAATATAGCCAACATATTTTTTCATTTTTCTTCCCCTCTTATTCAATCACAAAATAAACCGTGTAGACCTCACTTTCAAATGTTTTTTTATCATCAGCTTCACTCTCGTCGCTTTGGATTATTTCCTTTGTCAAGCGGTAATAGCCGGCCGGAAGCTCGCCGTACATTGCCTTCCAGTTCGTTTTAATTTCCGTAACATCGTTTTTCTTTATTATATATGCTATGTCATTCCACGCAATTTCGGAATTAACTGCTGTAACCGGCGCCCAGTTTCCGTTCCGGTTGCGTTCCAAGTCAAATGATCTTCCGGTTAAAAGCTCTTTGTCAACTCGGCCAAACTGTTCAATGTTTAACGTAAGTCCGATATTCGTTATATCCTCGGCATAAAGCGTAATTCCCCATTTATCGTCCGTTGAAATTATGTTAAAGTCGGTCAATCCATTTCCTGCCGGGTAACGGGAGGAAAACATTTGCGCAAACACGTCAGTGAAGCTTATATCCTTGTTATCGGTAAGCACAACAACCTCCGAGTCGGATTCTGCGTTGTTAAAGCGACCCTTTATGTAAAAGCAATATTTATAGTCCGAAAGGTTTTCGGGCACATCCTCATACTTTCTGAAAACACACCATTCGCCGTCAATGTAAACTTCTTTCGTTATGCCTGTTGCACTCTGATAGCCTACCGTGTCAAAATTAGCTTTACCGGATTTTTGGGGGATTTCATTTTCTTTTGCACCCTTTTCCAACAATCCGTCCAGAGTGCCGCACCGTGCTTTAACATCACTTTTAATTCCGGTGTCATAATAAAGCTCACCGTCGGCCATAAACATTTTAACCGGACTTTTCACAAGCTGACCGCCGTCCGCATTCGAAACGATAACGGCCGTTGGCCCGTCAGCTCCGCCGATCATGCCGATGTTGCTGTTTTCACAGCCGGTAAAGCACAATGCCAAAAGTGCAATTAAACAAAATGCCCTTTTCACAATTAATTCCCCCTTAAAATAAATTTCTAAGGTTAAGCTCCTTCTATATATAATACTTTTTGAAAATGCAAAAAGTTGCATTTTTTACTAATTTTTTCATGCTCGAAGTAATTTAGCGTGCTTTGAGCACATTTAGCTCGCCGTTAGGCGAATTTAGCTATGATTTCAAGCTTTGCTTGAAATCACTATATCACATCTGTGTCACAATTGCAAGACGAACGTTTAATAAAATACACAATTCCGACAGAAATTCCGGACAAAACAATCCACGACACAAACATAGGCATATACCCAAAACTCTTAATAACATATCCGTAAATCGCGCTTGAAATTCCTGCGCCGAGATAGGTCGAAAAATCCATAATTCCGCTGACCGCCGCCGTATGTCCTCTTTTTGCGTATGACAGCGGATAAATACTTACAACAGAAGTGTTTATAACCGAAATCGCCGTATAGATAATTCCCAGCATAAATACCGACGCAAAAGCTCCTATTCCCTTCACGCAAAGAAGTGACGATGCCGCAACGCAAAAAACAAACCCTACAAGCGAAACGGTGTGCTCGTTGGATTTACACAGCTTGTACAGAAACGGATACGCAATTCTGCCGACCAAACCAATCGTCGGAATAAGCAAAATATACAGCGAGGACTGCGCCAAATCAACCCTATATGTATCAACAATATAAACCGCCATCCACAAGCTTATATTTTCTTTCATAACACCGTGAAACATCGCCGCGATGTCCATCATCAAGAGCTCCTTATTTTTCAGCAGTTCAACAAATGGGGTCTTTGTTTTCTCTCGAACACTCTTAACACCTATGTTTTTCGTTGCAAAAAATGTCAGCAGCGCCGCCGCAAGGGTAATAACCCCCGGTACGAAGAATGCTAATGAAACACCAAATCTTGTGATAAGAAACGAATTGATTACAATGCCGAGAATATTTCCTAATGCAACCGAGGTTACCATAATCGATGATTTTTTCTTTACCTCACCATTTTCGTAAATCGCCGAAACAGTACACAAAACCGAGCTCCACAGCATGGATTGTGCATAAGCGTTCATAATCCACAAAAGCGTAATCGCAAAAAACGGCGGTAAAAATCCAAATAAAACGTTGGAAATCGCACACCCCGATAAACCTATTGTAAGCATAATCCACGGTTTTACATTATCGCTTAATGCTCCGTTAACAATTCGTCCAACTGCATAAACAACAAAAAAAGCAGCTTCCCAGCAGTCCGATTTGCGACGCATCGAGAATTTTCAATTCTTTCAAAACCGGGCTTGCAATCGATAGATTTACACGCGCAACGTAAATAAACGTATATGCCATATAAACAATCCAAAAAATAAATGTATTTTTCATCTTTTTCATTTCTTACACCTCAATATCTTAATGTTTCTATCAAATCGTGATTTTCCGCAGCAGGCCGCACAGCGTCCTCATACTGTTTTGCCGAAAGAGAAACGGCAATGCTGTCGAGTACGCTAATATGGGCAATCCGCGCAGAAATCGACTCGACCGGGAATTGAATTTCATCGTTTTTTATTACAAGGCTGTAATCGCTGTTTTTAGTGATTTCACTGTCGGGGAAGCTCGTGACACATATTGTTTTTGCACCTATTTCCTTTGCACGTTTCAATGCATCAACCGTTGCCGCAGTCCTACCGCTGTTTGAAATACCAATCGCGACATCTTGCGGCTTGATATTCATCACAGAAACTCTCATATTAACAACATCTGTAAAGAAAAACGAAGTCCGTCCGATTTCGACCAGCCTGTATTGAAAATCGCTTGCAATTCCGGCGGAAGTTCCGACACCGTAAATATAAATATTTTCGGCATTTTCCAGATATTCGACCGCACGGCCGAATGCGGATATAACGTAATATATCTGTTTTTTCCGATTACTTCCCTTTCCTCAATCGCTTCCACCACTCCGGCGCCGTGCATAGGATAAACTATCCTATCACCTATTGCGTACATTCGATACAACTCCTTCTGCAGTTATAAAGCTTTAATTAATCTGTCATAAAATAACTGCAATTATTACAAAAATCAACAAAATACCTTATTGAGTTTGATTTTTGTCAAATTAATCATTGATAAATCAATTATAGCATACCACCTTTTAAAATACAATTAAAAGTTTATTAAATCTTTCCTATAAAACAAAAGAGATGTACCGGAATGCATCTCTCAACTGTTATTTTAACGTTACCTTAATTACGCGTACCTTTGCGTCGTCGCCCTTGGCATCGGCGTACAGTGTAATTTTATTTACCTTAAAGCTTCCGTCCTTAATGTTTTCCGTAAGGTCATCCAAGGTTGTAACGTTCCAATCCGACTTTGCAATTGTCTTATAAACAACCGTTACCTCCTCATCCATACGGTAGGTTTTATCCTTCATCATTATTTTATTATCGGTATAGCCCTGAATTTCCGTACCGTCTTGAATTTCGGTAAGTGGCTTTATCGATTTTATCTTTCCGTTATCCGCCATTACCATAACTGCCTCTCCCTTGACATAGCTCCAGCCGGCCGATCCTGTATATCTGGTTGTTCCGGAGGAGGATTTTAGTTCATAGGTATAATTTGCCTCCGTGTCGTGCGAAGCTTCATTCAATATTCCGAAGATATAGCCGTTGTAGGTAACGTTTTCAACGTAAAGCACTGCAATATCGTTCATTGCATTTGCATACTCTACATGAATTACCTGCGACTGCTTTAAGCTTTTCAATGATATATCGCTAAGGTTAATTTTTCTTACAACAGCCTCGTGATATTTTTCGGTGTAAACCCTTTCGAGTATTGAATAATTAGCCCTGAAATCACAGCCTCCGAATGAGGGAACGCTTTTATCAAAGTCACCGGCAAAGCTGTTTTCGGTTGCAAGCTGAAGGCTTGCTTCGCCGTTTCCGTTATAGGTTATATAAACAAATTTTCCTGTATAGGTTATGTTATCCTTATCGGAATAATCCTTATCTGTTTTAAGAGAAACGATTTTGCCCGTAGCAAGCATAATTTGAATGTAATATTCATTTTTACCCAAGGTATCGGCATCCTTAGAGATTTCGGAATACGACTTGATAACGGCGCCCATGTCGGAAAGCGTTTTTCCGTTTATATCCACCGCATCCACAACCGAGCCGTCATTTCCGAAAAGAAGAGTTACTCTGTCGTTAAGCTTGAACGCTCCCGGGGTGTCGTCCAACTTTTCCTTCGCTGTCGGCCCTATGTTACTGTAAATCGTGCCGGATAAGGTTATGCTTGATAAATTATCCTTAGAAGGTGATGCCTTTTCATAAATACCCGTTACCCTGTCGGTATAAACATAAATCCTGTTTGTGGCACTGTTATAGTATACAACATCGTAGCGTTCGATTTCGTCTACAGATGCCTGTTCACCGTCAATTGTAACATCCGGAGTGCCCTCGATTTCAAAATAATTATAAATCTGGCTTCCCTCCGCCGTTATTGTGTAGGGACCTTCAAGCTTGTTTTCATCAATATAGATGTAGTCATCATAAACATACATACGGCTTCCTGTTACCAACGTGCTGTAAACGGTCTGATAATTGCTTTTCACGCCTTTATAGTAAACCGTCATGTTGCCGTCAACGCTTACATAGCCCGCCTCCGAGGTTAAAACCTTGTCGTTGTACGCCCCGGTAACGGTGTAGGTCTTAGCATTGTTTTCACCCTCGGTAATCATTGCAATTTCGTTGTCACTGTTTATGCGCACGGTAACCTTTTTACCAAGGTAGTCTTCCATATCCACAACGCCCTTTTTGTAGGTGCCGCCGCTTGTTACAACCTCATTAATACCAACCGCAGAGTTATTCCTGTTAACGCCGTAAACAATAATATCCTCCACCTTTTTAAGGCTGTTTACGGCATTTCCCGTACCTTCCTTTGCCGAAAGTGAGTTGTTTAATATATATGCCGCGGTTTCGCGGTTTAAGATTTGGCTGTTAGTAAACTTAAGATTTTTAATAAGACCAAGCTCATAAGCCTTGTTAATATAATCCGACGGCCAGTTTGTTCCAACCTCTGCCGCGCTGTAACCAAGCATTCTTACAGTTATTGTTATTGCCTGGGCATAGCTTATTTCCTCCTCCGGTGCGAAGCTACCGTCGGGATATCCGGTGATTATTCCAAGCTCTGCCGCCTCGTTAATGTAACCGATAGCCCAGTGAGATGACGGAACGTCCGTGAACACCTCGGTCATTTTGGTAAGTGCCGCTTCCTCGTTGCCAGTCATTTTTACAACAATTTTTGCAAACTGCGCCCTTGTAAGCGGATCTTTTGCCCCAAAGCTTCCGTCCGGATAGCCGGTGATTACACCGAGCGCCGACAAGCTTTTTATCGCATCAGCATATTCGCTTTCTGCCGAAACATCGTCAAATGCGAACACCGAAACAGAAAAAGCAATTGTAAAACACAGCAATATTACCGTTATTTTTTTTATCATTTTATACCTCCGTTATTCTGAACGCAATGCGTCAATGGGATTAAGCTTAGAT
>CAZITC010000059.1:0-6416 GCA_964542085.1 uncultured Ruminococcus sp.
GTAAAGAAGCTTGCGCTCCCAAATTTTTTTAAGCGCCCACCATTCGGACTCAATAAAGTTATTGTCATAGGTAACATACGGGTCGTCCATATCCGCCCAGAAGCCAACGGTATCGGAAAAGTCCTCCCACATGCCCTTGTATTTCCAAACGCTTTCCTTGCACTCGTTAATGAATGCCTCCAGACCGTACTGTTCAATCTGCTCCTTACCGTCCAGCCCAAGCTTTTTTTCAACCTCAAGTTCAACGGGCAGGCCGTGGGTATCCCAGCCGGCCTTGCGGATTACGTGATAGCCCTTCATTGTGCGGTATCTGGGAATCATATCTTTGATAACGCGGGTTAAAACGTGGCCGATGTGCGGCTTTCCGTTCGCCGTCGGCGGTCCGTCATAAAAAGTATAGTTTTCGTTTCCCTCACGCTGTAAAATGCTTTTTTCGAAAATTTTCTCGTCCTTCCAGAAGCTTTCAACCTTTTTTTCGCGCTCCTTAAAATTCAAATCGGGCGATACCTTTTCGTACATAAAAAAACCCCCTTATAATAAAAAAAATCCGTCCTGCAGACAGGACAGACACCACCTGTATGCGCGCATACCGACATATGCCGCTTCGTAACGGGAAGCCTGCCGTCACCGCTTACTTGCAAAATGCTTTGGGCAGTGCAACTCAGGAGCGATTTTCCCATCTGACTACTAAGATCGGCCTCACACCGCCGCCGACTCGCTTTGCCTTTCGAAAAGAAGGTACTTTCCTCCGTCACAGTCTTTAAGTGATATTTTACTTCTATATTATACTACCCTTCGCCGCGGTTGTCAACATTTTTTCCTTTAAAATAAAAATATGCCCCTGGCATATTTTTATTTTAAAAGCCGCTTCATGGCCATTGCCGCATATTTTATTTGCTCCCTTGCAGTGAATACGCCCGGTGAAAAGCGAAGTGTTCCGCTTCCGAAGGTTCCGAGGCTTTTATGGGCAAGCGGCGCACAGTGCAAACCGGCACGAAGTGCAACGGCGTATTCTGAGGCCATGCGGTCGGCCGCCTCCACACAGCCGGATGCGACCGTGACCGATAAAACGCCGACCGACTCCGCCTTACCTGGCCGACCGATAACCCTTACGCCGTTTATTTCCGCCAAATCCTCGGCTAAAATACCGGTAAGATAGCGCTCCCGCTCCCCGATTGAGCCGACACCCTCACGAAGTACAAACCTAACCCCGGCCAAAAGGCCGGCAATTCCCGGCACGTTCAGTGTGCCGGCTTCAAATCTGTCCGGCATTATATCCGGCTGCGTCAAAAGCTCGGAAAGACTTCCCGTTCCACCCTCAATCAAGGTGTCCGGGCAAAGCCCCTCTCTTATATAAAGTCCGCCCGTGCCCTGGGGGCCCAAAAGAGCCTTATGCCCAGGAAAGGCCAAAACGTCAATCCCCATTTTTCCAACATCTATGGGAATACATCCGGCGCTTTGTGAAGCATCCACCATAAAAAGCGCTCCGTGCTTTTTCGCCACACGACCGAGAAGCTCAATATCGTTCACGCTTCCCGATACGTTCGAGGCGTGAATTACGCAAACAAGCTTCACTCTCCTTCCCGAAAGCACCTGCTCCATAGCCTCCGGTTGAATAAAGCCGTCCGCATCCGCCGGTATAAGCAAAACCTCGGCTCCCTTATCCGAAAGGCTTTTTGCCGGACGTGCAACAGCATTGTGCTCCATTTTGGAAATTGCCAGAGCATCGCCCTTGCCGACTATCCCCTTAAGCGCGATGTTAATCGCCGCCGTTGCATTTTGGGTGAACACAATGTTTTCCGGCGCTGAAATATTAAAAAGCTCGGAAAGCGCCTCCCTTGCGGAAAACACAATTTCGCCTGCACGCACAGCCTCGCGGTAGCCGCCGCGTCCGGGGCTTGATGCCTCCTCCATGGCGCGTATAACCGCCTTTTTGACCGCGGCAGGCTTAATAAAGCTCGTGGCCGCATTGTCAAGATAAATCATATTTCAGGGCCTCCTTTTATAGCTTCGCTCATTTTTATGGCCGACTTCATCATAAAAGCCCTTCACCGCAATCCGAAGCTCCCTTGCGGCCTTTTCGGCCTCACGACTGAACTTTTCATCCACCCTAACCGAGTAGCCGCACCCTCCCTCGGCAATGCTTTTGGGAGTTTGAACGGTTTCGGCGAATATATTTTTTCTTTTAAGCAGTCTTACCAGGCGCTCCGCCGAGGTTGACGACGACAAAACAACAAGCATACATTTACTCCTTTCATCCGTTATCATTAGACATTTTATGCCAAAATGCCGTACTTGTCACAAAAATAAGGCTATTTCAAAAAAATTTACAAAAAAATTGAAGATTTTTCTTGCAAAATTGACAAAAAGATATTACAATAATATAAAGAGAGGAGAGATTTATTAATGTCAAATAAATTTTTTCAAAGTGTAATTTATCAGCTCAAGGAAGCGTTCGGCCGTCCGGTCGGCGTTATTTTCGATAACGATACCATTCGTTCGTTTAATGATATGAGCGCGATAGAAGGAATTTTGGATGAGGTTGCCCGCCAGTGCGGTGAACCGGGAAAGGTTTATACAGCGGCCGGTTTCACATTTATCGGCGGCGGTGTACGCGGAAAAACCGAATTTATCGCCTTTGTTGAGGGTGACGATGAAGAGGCTAAAAAGTACGTAAGCATCCTGTCCGTTTCCATTTTAAGCATTAAGCAGTTTTATGACGAAAAGTTTGATAAAATCAATTTCGTTAAAAATGTTCTTTTGGATAACATTTTGCCGGGTGACATAAGCTCCAAAGCGAAGGAACTTCACATTCCTTCGGATGTTTCGCGCGTGGTTATGACTGTGCGCATTTCAAACGACTATGACCAAACGGCTTCTGATATGCTTACAAACATTTTTCCGGACAAGGAAAAGGACTTCATCATCCGTATTGACGATAAGGATATTGCCGTTGTTAAGGAGGTTAAGCCCAACCTTAACGATAAGGACATTAAAAAGATTGCAAAATCACTTATTGATACCATTAATTCCGAGCTTATGCTAAATGCCACAATCGGCATCGGCACTATCATTTCAGATATAAAGGACCTTGCAAAAAGCTACCGTGAGTCGCACGTTGCTTTGGAGGTCGGCAAGGTTATGGATACCGATAAAACCATTATCAGCTATAACAACCTCGGCATCGGCCGCCTTATTTATCAGCTTCCCACAACACTTTGCAAGCTGTTTTTGGACGAGGTTTTCAAAAAGGAATCCATTGACTCGTTAGACAATGAAACAATACTTACAATTCAAAAATTCTTTGAAAAGAACTTAAACGTTTCGGAAACAAGCCGCCAGCTTTACGTTCACAGAAACACACTGGTTTACCGCCTCGACAAGGTGCAAAAGCTTACCGGGCTTGATTTGCGCGTGTTTGATGACGCGATTGTGTTCAAGGTAGCAATGATGGTTAAGAAATATTTGGAGTCTAATCCGAACAAAATTTGAGGTGTAAATTTTGATTGAATTTGTAAATGTATCACTGACCTACCCCAACGGCACCAAAGCGTTGGACGGGCTTTCATTTAAAATTGAAAAGGGCGAATTTGTTTATCTTACCGGTAAAAGCGGCGCCGGAAAATCTTCCATAATGAAGCTTTTAATGCGTGAGGAAAACTTAACCTCCGGCCAAATTTATGTGGACAGCGTGGAAATTTCAGGTCTTTCGCGAAAGGAAATTCCCTATCTTCGCAGAAGCCTCGGCATGGTTTACCAGGATTTTAAGCTTCTGCCCAAGACCAGCGTTTACGATAATGTGGCCTTCGCCATGCAGGTTGTCGGCGCCGGCAGCCGCACAATAAGAAAGCGCGTGCCGGAGGTGCTGGATCAGGTAAGGCTTTCCAACAAGGCGCGCTGTGATATTTCCGAACTTTCCGGCGGTGAGCAACAGCGTGTTTCAATTGCACGCGCCCTTGTAAACAGGCCGACCGTTATTTTGGCGGACGAGCCAACCGGTAACTTAGACAAGGTTGTTGCCATGGATATTATGGATACACTTGAGGCTATTAATAAAAGCGGTACCACCGTTATGATGGCAACCCACGCGGCCGATATTGTAAATGCGCGGCCGAAACGCCTTTTAACCATTCACAAGGGTCAGCTTATTCGCGATGAAGAGGGAGGCTTGTATAACCTTGATGACTAATTCCAGATACTACACAAAAACGGCCTTTTTAAGCATGGCACACAACCGTCTTATGACGGCCTCGTCCATACTTACAATTGCCTGCTGTCTTTTTCTTTTCAGCGTTTTTTTGCTGTTCACCATGAACTTGAATTTTATTATCGACCAAATCAAATCCCAGTGCGAAATTCAGGCCTATATTGATGCTTCGATTGACGGAGCGGAGGCAGAGGCTATTGAAGGCGTTATCAACGGCATGGATAACGTTGCCGCAACAAGGTTTGAAAGCAAGGCGGAGGCATTTCAAAACTACGCGGCACGCCTTGGCGGCGATGCCGTTGCCCTTGAGGGCCTTGAGGGTGAGGATTTTTTAAGAAACAGCGTTAAAATCAGCCTTGACGACTTAAACCTTGCCAAGGAAACGGCCGAGCGCGTTTCCGCCGTTCCCGGCGTTGCGGAGGTTAAAAATCACCAGGACACCGTGGATAAGGTAATTTCCGTTACCGGCTATGTTCAAAACGCAAGCCTTATTATAATGCTTGTGCTTATGGTGGTTTCGCTTTTCATTATTTCCAACACAATCAAGCTTTCCGTTGCCTCTCGCGCAAACGAAATACACATCATGAAGTTTGTCGGCGCAACCAACTGGTTTATTCGCTGGCCGTTTATTATTGAGGGAATTATTATCGGATTTTTGGGTGCACTTTTGGCTCTCGGGGTTACATATTTGGGCTATGTTCCGCTGTTTAACTCCGTTGCGCAATCCTTCTCGGTAATTGAAATTCTTTCCCCGGCCTCTGTTTCATCCGAGCTTATTTCGCTTGTAATACTTTTCGGTTGCCTTATGGGCGGCTTGGCAAGCACGGTTTCAACCACGCGCCACCTTAAGGTATGACGAGCTATGAAAAAGCGTAAACTATTCATTTCTGTTGCGGCAATTATTGTTGTTTTGGCTTTTCTTTTAAGCCTTGTCGCATCAATTTTTCCGGCCTCCTCGGCAAGCCTAAGTCAACAGCTTGCCGAAGCGCAAAACCAAAAAAAAGCCGCTGAGCGTCAGCTTTCGGATATTCAAACCCGGAAAAAAACAACCGAGGGCGATATTTCTGCTCTGGATGGTGAAATTAATGATCTTAAGGGGAAAATCGCCTCCGTGCAAGGCGAAATTGACTCTACAACCGTACTGCTTGCCGCCAAAACGGAGGAGCTTAACGCGGCGGAGGAGGCCTGTGACAGGCAGTTTGACTCCTTCAAAACCCGTGCGCGCATAATGTATGAAAACGGCGCCACCACTTATATTGAGCTTCTTTTTTCGGCCGGTAGCTTTTCGGAATTTTTTTCCGGATTAGAAATAATTGCAAGCATTTTGGAATATGATACTAAGGTGCTTAACGAGCGCAAGGCTGTACGCGAGCAGATTGCCGTGCGCAAGGCGGAGATTGAGGGTATTTTAGCTGACCAGCAAACACGAAAGCAAACACTTGATGAAATGCAGTCGGCCCTGAATGTTAAAAAGCAGTCGCAAAGCACGCTTTTATCTCAGCTTTCGGAGCGTGAGGAAAAGCTTAAAAAGCAGGTGGAGGAGCAAATTGCGGAGGAAAACAGAATACAGGCGCTTATAAACAGTGCCGTAGCATCGCAAAGCAGTACCGCAAAGAGCGGCTCGGTTACCGGCACAGGAACAATGCAGTGGCCGTGCCCTTCTACCAGAAGGCTCACAAGCTATTTTTCCACTCGGCAACACCCCATTGATGGCGTTACCAAAATGCACAACGGGATTGACATTGCCGGCGGCATGGGTGTGGATATTGTTGCCGCCGATTCCGGAACGGTGCTTTTTGCCGGTAACAGCTCATCCTACGGCAAGTACATTGTAATATCCCACGGTAACGGAATTACAACGCTTTACGCACATTGCAGTCAGCTTCTTGTAAGCGCCGGCGCCTCCGTTACGAAGGGGCAAACCATTGCCAAGGTCGGCTCAACCGGTAAGTCTACCGGCCCCCACCTTCATTTTGAGGTTTCGGTCAACGGAACAAGGCGCAATCCTTTAGATTATGTAAATTAAAAAGGCCGCAAAACGGCTTTTTCAACAAAAGCCGCGTTTATCCGCGGCTTTTGTTTTAGCCATAAATGAGTGCAAAGCCTTGCCGCATATTGGAACGACAAGATAAAATATGCCTAAATTAAACCGTTTCAGGCGTAGAGAGGATTATTCAATTTCGGTTAGATTTTGTACACACCCTAAGGA
>CAZITC010000060.1:0-6407 GCA_964542085.1 uncultured Ruminococcus sp.
GATCTTGCAATTTCGTGTTGCGCTTTGCCGGCGAGATGAACGACACCACTTGCAAGTGGTATACAAATAATTACGAGCTTTATAAAGAAAAATTCCGCATAGTGGCAAACGCTTTTCACACCTATGCACCATCGGTGCCGGTGGTTTGGTCACCCAACTTTTATCCGGCCGAAACAATGGATTATTACTATCCCGGTGATGAATATGTTGATTTTGTGGGTCTTTCCGCATATAAAATTCAGCAGGTGGAAACCGACCCGCTTAAGCAGGGCGTGGACAGAAGCGTTTATTCCGATGTAATGGATAAGCTTGTAAAGCTTTACGGTGACAGGAAAACCATTATTATTTCCGAGGGTGCCGCATCCTACATGGATTACGATACCGGCGCGGATATAACAGGCTTTGCGGTGCGCCATATAAATGAGTTTTACACATATCTTCCCATAAGATACCCACAGGTTAAAATGACCTATTATTTTGACTCTGACCGCGAGCACTGGAAGTTTAAGCTTTCCGGAAATCAGGCGGTTTTGGATGCGTACAGGGCGGCAATTCAAGGACAGGCGTATACGGATAAGCTTACCGAAGGGGCGTTTTCCGCTTATATTGAGGTGGCAAACAATGTTAAGCTTTCGGCAAGGCAAACGGAATTTGCATCGCAGGTGACCTATCTTTATCCAGAAAAGGTAAGCTATGCCGTTTACTATATAAACGGTGAGGAAAAGGCAGTTGCCTCCGGAATGCCCTACAGCATAAGCCTTGACCTTTCGCCCTACGCCGGACAGAAGATTACATTAACGGTTAAGGCCTTCGGTGATACAGGCCTTCTTGTGGAAGCAAGCGAAAAGGTAACTGTCGAATAAAGTGATGTATTTTTGAGAGGATGGTGCTAAATGAAGCACGGATTTTTTAAGGTTGCGGCTGTTACGCCGGAAATAAGAACGGCGGACCCTAACTATAATGCAAAAAATATTATTGCGGCCATGGAATGTGCCGAAGAAAAAAAGGTTAAAGTTTTGGTATTTCCGGAGCTTTGCGTATCGGGCTATACCTGTAACGACCTTTTCTTTCAGGAAACGCTGAAAAATGCGGCAGTAACTGCACTTTGCCGTATTGTTGAAAAAAGCAAAGAAACAGGCGCGGTAACGGTGGTGGGCGTTCCGCTCTCGAAAAATGCCAAGCTTTACAATACTGCGGTGTTTATCTATAAGGGTGAAATTTTGGGTGTTGTGCCCAAAAGCTTCATTCCCAACTATGCCGAGTTTTACGAGTGCCGTTATTTCACACAGGCACCGGAGGAAAACTCAGAAATTATAATAGGGGGAAGAACATACCCGTTCGGTACAAAGCTTATTTTTGCATCAAACGAGTCGCCGGAGCTTAAAATTGCCGGTGAGATTTGTGAGGATTTGTGGGTTACGGTGCCGCCTTCGTCGCGCCATGCCGCGGCCGGAGCAACGCTTATTGTTAATCCCTCGGCCAGTAACGAAATTATCGGCAAAAAGGAATACCGCGAAGGTCTTGTTAAAGGTCAGTCCTCACGCCTTTTGGCGGCTTATGTATATGCCGATGCCGGCTTTGGCGAGTCTACACAGGACGTGGTTTTTTCAGGGCATAATATTATAGCGGAAAACGGCTGTATTTTGGCCGAGAGCAAGCTTTTTGAAAACCAAATGACGGTGACAGAGGTTGACCTTCAAAGGCTTATGACCGAAAGAATGAAGCAAAACACCTTTGTTTGCGATGATACGGGATATAAAACAGTGGATTTTTCCATGCCGATTGAGGAAACGGAGCTTACAAGAAAAATTGAAAAAAGTCCGTTCGTTCCGGAAAATGAAAAAAGTGTAGCATCACGGTGTGAAGCTATTCTTGAAATTCAGGCGGAGGGGCTTAAAAAGCGCTTGGTGCACACCGGAGCAAAAACCGCGGTAATCGGTATATCTGGCGGTCTTGATTCAAGTCTTGCAATTCTTGTTGCCAAGCGCGCCATGGAAAAATTGGGCCGGCCGATGACGGATATTTTGGCGGTTACCATGCCGTGCTTCGGAACAACGAAAAGAACAAAAAGCAATGCACAGTGCCTTTGCGAGGCAATCGGAACAGACTTTAAAGAGGTGGATATATCGCAAACCATAAGGTCGCATTTTCGCGATATAGGTCACAGCGAGGAAAAGCTTGATGTTGTGTATGAAAACAGCCAGGCGCGCGAGCGCACGCAGGTGCTTATGGATATTGCAAACGGCACGGGCGGTCTTGTTATCGGCACGGGCGATTTGTCAGAGCTTGCCTTGGGCTGGGCAACCTATAACGGGGACCATATGTCCATGTACGGGGTGAATGCATCTGTTCCGAAAACCCTTATCCGCTACATTGTAAAATATGCGGCCGATACATCGGATAACGAAAAAATGGCATCGGCACTTCTGGACATCTTGGCTACGCCGGTCAGCCCGGAGCTGCTGCCGGCACAGGACGGTGAAATATCGCAAAAAACGGAGGAGCTTGTCGGCCCCTATGAGCTGCACGATTTCTTTTTGTATTACATGGTGCGTCTTTCGTTTTCGCCGGAAAAAATATTCAGGCTTGCTGTTAAGGCCTTCGACGGGGAATATGATGAAAAAACAATTAAGCAATGGCTTAAAACCTTTGTAAGAAGATTTTTTAATCAGCAATTTAAAAGGTCGTGTATTCCGGACGGGCCGAAGGTTGGTACGGTTGCGCTGTCGCCGCGCGGAGATTGGCGTATGCCGTCCGATGCATCAAGCGCCCACTGGCTTGCCGAGGCAGAGGAACTGTAAAAATAAAAGTGCAAAAAACCGCATATCACTTTTTAAGTGATATGCGGTTTTTGCTTGTAACGCTGAAGTTCGCGGATTAATAATGCCTAAGATACTATCTTTTCTTATATACAACAAGCTCCGGGTTTTCGCCGTTTTCTTCATAGGTGGACACCATGATGAAATCCATATTGGCAACAACGCCGAAGCATCTGTTTTCGCCAAATTCACATTCCAGCTGGTTTCCGAGGTATGTTGCGCCGTCGTTTAAAAACTTAACGTTTTTTCCGTTGGGAAGCCGGTATTCAAGATTTACGTATCCGCCCATAAGTGCATTTAGCTTTTCCACCTTCGGCATACCCTCTATATTCAAGGCGTTTATTTCGTCCATAAGCTGTTGCTTAAATTCGTCAAACTTTTCTTTCCCGGCCAAGTTCTTGTAGTGTTTCCAGTAATTAAGCTTCGGGAGCATATCCTTCATATGGGTGCGCACTTGATCGGGCGAAAATTGCTCGTTTGCCATATGTTTCACACAAATGTCTATCAAATCATCCATGTTATGATACATATATTCTCCGTCCGCATAGCACCATTTGCAATATTCTTCGTTAAAGAAGCCGTCCACTTCCTTGCTGATGATAGCATCCTCCAACGGCATACCGCAGCATTGACAAATCAACTTATGCGGAGAGCCCAGAAGCGTATTGATAGAAACATCAAAAAGCTTTGATAATAGTTTTAACGTTTCCGTATTCGGTGTTGTTTCGCCTGTTTCCCAGCGTGATACCGCCTGACGGGTAACATATACCTTTTCCGCAAGCTCATCCTGAGATAAGCCGTTTTTGCTTCGTAGCTCAAGAATAATATCTTTTGTTTCCATTAATCATCACCTCAAATATATTATACATTAGGCCGCAATTTTAGGCAAGCAACTTGCTGTTGCTATTTAATGTGTACACAAAAAAGCACACAAAGGGTGCTTTTTCATTTGGTGATTGTTATTGCTCTTGTTTCGCCGTTCCAATCAACGGTTGCACCGAGTACCTCCGAAACAGCGCGAAGGGGAACGAGCGTGCGGCCGTTATTAATATAGGGCGCAACATCCAGTGAAATCGACGTTTCGGTGGCGGTTGCAACATCCATGCAAAGCATAACTTTGGCGCCGATTACAAGGGAAATTATGTAGCTTCCCGAGGTGGCGATGATTAACTGATTTTCCGCCTGCCAGGTCACATTTGCGCCGAGCGCTTCAAAAACGGCGCGCATGGGCACCATGGTGCGCCCTTCAACAATATCGGGAGCAACATCCAGCACGAGGGGTGCCGAATTAACGGTAATTGTTATTTCGTTTTCGGCAAAGGCCGCAAATGACATAACAAGGGAAAAAACAAGAATAAGTGCAAACATTTTTTTCATAGTAAACCTCCAAAAAGCAAGTTATTCGTTTCTAATTATACACGATTTGCCATTCAGTTGTCAATACATTAAAAGCTTAAAAATGTTTTTGTTGGCTGAATATGAAATTGCTTATGATTGCGGCTTCGGAAGCTCATCACAATTTTGCAATATTTAAAAAAATATCAGGGCTTGCCCCCGGGCGAATACCGCAACCTTAAGACGGCAATAAATAACAGCTTGCAATATGAGTTTGAAAAAATTAGCACATCGGTTAACCGGTGTACTGTTTTTTGTGAGTATAATTTTAAATTGTGCTAAAATATATTCGTGAAAGGAGCTGTGATAGCATGGATAAGGTCACAAACGAGGTAATAAAGGGATTTGAAAGCTATTTGTATGCACAGGAGCGAAGCAAAAACACAATTGGAAAGTATTTGCGGGATGTGCGTGCGTTTTGCGCCTGTGTGGGCGATAAGCCGCTTTCCAAGGCGGAGGTGCTGAAATATAAAAGTCGGCTTTGCGAAAGCTATGCCCCCAGAAGTGTGAACGCTGCTTTGTCATCGCTTAATGCGCTGTTTAGCTTTATGGGTCGGCACGAGTTGAAGGTGAAAACATTAAAAATTCAGCGCCGCATATTTGCCGATAAGGAAAGGGAGCTTACCAAGGCGGAATATGAACGGCTTTTGACGGCGGCGAGGAATAAGAAAAAGCTGTATTACCTTATGCAAACAGTATGCTCAACGGGTATTCGTATAAGCGAACTTCGTTATATTACAACATCTGCTGTAATGTGTGGACAAGCAACAATCAACTGTAAAGGCAAGTTGAGAACGATATTCCTCCCCCGACAGCTTTGTAAAATGCTAAAAGGTTATGTTAAGGAGAACAAAATAAAAAACGGCTCGGTGTTCGTAACGAAGAGCGGAAAGCCGCTGGACAGAAGCTATGTCTGGAAAATGTTAAAATCTTTGTGCGATAGCGCCGGAGTGAGTAGGGACAAGGTGTTTCCTCATAACCTTAGGCACCTTTTTGCACGCACTTATTACAGTTTGCATAAAGATATCGTACGCCTTGCGGATATCCTCGGTCATTCCTCTGTGAATACAACGAGAATTTATACAATGAGTACAGATGATGTTTGCCGCAGACAAATACAGAAGTTGGGACTTTTGAGGCTTTAAATAAAAAAATCCACATAATTGTGATTATGTGGATTTTTTACAAGATAAAACATAAAACTATGTAAAATAATTATAGCATATCTGGAAATAAAAATCAATGATTTTGGATAAATTTGCATAATTTCTCCAAAATGCACAAAAAAAGACAACACAAATTGACCGATTAAAAAATTGTTTTAAAATCGGTCTTATTTTCGTGCCGTAAAAGGTATGTGGTGGACACTTTGTATTTAATCAGTTCCACATAATCACAATTATGTGGAATATGTTGGTGCAAAATTAGTGGGGTAACATATGTATGGGTATTTGCAATACAAAAATGGCAACAAAGTAGATAAGGTTTCAAGAATGTATAAATGCTATTATTGTAGCCTTTGTCATGCATTGAAAAAGAATTACGGTATATTGGCAACAGCTTTATTAAGCTATGATTTGGTATTTGCCGCAATAAGTCTTTCATCTGCTGATATTTATACAGATAATAAACCGATGTGTTGTTTATATAAACGAAAAAAGAACTTAGGTGATGAATTCATTTCTGATTATTGGTGCGGGTTGGCAACTGCTAGTGTAGCTTTAGCATATTCAAAAGCCCTGGATAATTATTTGGATAAGCCGAATGTAATCACAAAAATGTTATTAAATATATTTGCGCGGCTTTCCGGTAAAGCGAGAAAACAAAATCCGGATGTTTTCCTGTATTTGAGTAATGCTATGCATAAATTGAAGAAAGAGGAAGAAAAATGCTGTGGTTTTGAAACACAAAGTAGCTTATCGGGCGAAATGATTTCATCTGCATTATGTTGTTACAATAAAATATCTGTTGATGATAGCAATAAAAGGTTTTTAAATGCAGTTTCAAAATGGTTGTGCTTTGTCGATGCATTGGATGATTATGAAAAAGATAGAAAAAAGAAATCATATAATCCGTTTCTGTCGTTATGGGATGACACAGATAATATGTATGAGTACAGCCTAAAAAAATTGATTGATTTCAAATATAATGAAATTGCTAAATTTTACTTCAATATTGTTGAAGAGATGAATT
>CAZITC010000061.1:0-562 GCA_964542085.1 uncultured Ruminococcus sp.
GGTTTTCAATGTCCCGCTCCTTTTTGTCAATTTGCTTGTCCGCCTCCGAAACCGTTTCCTTCATTTCGGCTTCGTTGTTAAGCATAAGCCTTGCAGCCGCGGAAATGGCCTCCTCGCATAAGGCGCCCATCAAAATAAGCTCGTTATTCAAGATGCTTAGCTGTTCATCAAATTTATTTCTCATATCAACCGAACCTTCCCGTTATATAATCCTCTGTTCTTTTATCGGCCGGTGCGGAAAACATTTTTTCCGTTTCGGAAAACTCAATAACCTCGCCCATTAGAAAGAACGCTGTCATATCCGCAATGCGCGCCGCCTGTTGCATATTGTGGGTAACCGTTACAATTGTGTATTTTTCTTTAAGCTCCAGCACAAGGTCCTCAATTTTTGAGGTTGAAATCGGGTCCAAGGCGCTTGTCGGCTCGTCCATCAAAAGAATTTCCGGCTCCACGGCCAATGCTCTTGCAATGCAAAGCCTTTGCTGTTGGCCGCCGCTTAATGAAAGGGCGCTTTTTTTAAGTCTATCATTGCACTCGTCCCAAATGGCCGCCTGCTTTAATG
>CAZITC010000061.1:572-6270 GCA_964542085.1 uncultured Ruminococcus sp.
AATTTCATCCAGCCGAACGCGCGATTTTATGCCGTGAATACGCGGGCCGTAGGCGATGTTATCGTAAATGCTCATAGGAAAGGGATTTGGCTTTTGAAAAACCATGCCAATCCTTTTTCTTAGGCTGTTTACATCCAAATTATATATGTCAATTCCGTCCAGGGTTATTTTACCCTCTATCCGGCACCCATCCACCAGGTCATTCATTCTGTTAAGGCTTTTTAAAAAAGTAGATTTTCCACAACCCGACGGGCCTATAAGTGCCGTTACTCTTTCTTTGGGAAGCGAAATGTCAATGCCCTTCAGGGCATGATTTTCGCCGTACCACAAATTAAGCTTTTCTGTTTTTATTACATCCATTACCGTTCTCCCTTCCGTTTCAGTGCCCGTGCCGCAATGCGCGCCGCAAGATTTATTAAAAAAGTAAGTCCCAGTAAAAGCGCCGCAATAGCAAAGGCAACGTTAAATTCGCCACGCTCCTTGGCGTATATATAAAGCGCAACAGTTAAGGTGGCGCCGGCATGGGACGGCTTGAGTGCAGATGCAAAGCTCATAACCTCGTTCGCCATGCCTGCCGTAAACAAAAGCGCCGCGGACTCTCCCATAATGCGGCCGACCGACAAAATACACCCGGTAACAATTCCGTCCACGGCCGAAGGTAAAACCACCGTTCTTATCATGTGCCATTTTCCGCTTCCCAGAGCAAGCGCGCCCTCGCGGTATCCAGCCGGAACGGTTTTAAGGCTTTCCTGTGTTGTGCGGATAACCGTCGGCAAATTCATAATAACCAGGGTCAGCCCTCCGGCAAGCATGGAGGTGCCCAGTCCGCAAAGCTGAACGAAAACCAGCATACCCACGAGGCCGTAAATTACCGAAGGAATACCGGAAAGCGTTTCCGCCGCAAGCTCAATCACGCGGACAAGCGCCTTATTTTTTGCGTATTCATTCAAATAAATCGCCGCTCCCACCCCGAGTGGAAGCACAATTACAAGGGTTATCAAAACAATGTAGAGCGTGTTTAAGATGTTGGGCAAAATTCCCACCGTGTTTTTAATCAAGCTCGGCTTGCTTGTAAGAAGCTCGGCCGTAATATGCGGAAGTCCGCGGAAAAGAATGTAGCCGATAAGGCACACAAGCATTAAAAGGGTAAGCGCGGCGGCAAAATACATTAAGGCCTTAAGCACTCCGTCCTTTATTTTTCGTTTTAGCTGAATTTTATCCGTCACGTTTTCACCTTCTTTTCCTTTTAACAGCTACATTCAACATAAGGTTAATAAGCAGAATAAAGAAAAACAGCACGAGGGCAACCGAAAACAGTGCCTCTCTTTGAAGGCCCGAGGAATAGGACATTTCGCTTGCAACCGCCGTTGTTAAAAAGCGCACGCTTCCGAAAAGGCGCGGCATATTTGGAACATTACCCGAAACCATCATAACAGCCATCGCCTCGCCGATGCTTCGTCCGATACCCAGCACTACCGCCGTCAGTATTCCGCTTTTCGCTGCGGGAAGAATCACCTTAAAGGTCGTTTCCGTTTTGGTTGCGCCAAGCGCTAAGGAGGCCTCCTCATATTCCTTCGGCACCGCTCTTATTGCCGTTTCAGATACGGAAATTACCGATGGCAAAATCATAACCGCCAAAACAATTATTGCCGCAAAAAGGCTTGCTCCGTCCGGCAGATTAAACGCTTCCCTTACAAAGGGTACAATAACAATCATGCCCACAAGTCCGAAAACCACCGAAGGAATCCCGGATAAAAGCTCCACACAGGAGCTTACGATTGCCGCCGTTTTTTTGCCGGCCTGCCGGGAAATGTAAACCGCACACATAAGTCCGACCGGAACGCCCAAAATTATTGCGCCCAAGCTTCCGTAAACGGAGGAAAGAATGAATGGCAGTATTCCATACTTCGGGACGGCGGCGGTGGATGCCCAGGTTTTACCCAGAAAAAAATCCGCCGCACCGATTTTTCCGATTGCCGGCGCACCCGATATTACCAAAAACGCCGTTATTACTATTACCAGGGCAACTGCCAGAAGGCCGCACAGGGTGAAAAGAGTGCCCATTGCCCGTTCAATTGTATTTTTAATGCCTTTCATTTCGTAACCTCAGCGAACAACCGGAACAGCGCCTGCCGCCTCAATCAGCTTGTCCGCCTCCTTGCTCTGAGCGAAGGCGAAAAACTTCTGTGCCGCATCGGAAAGCGCTTCACCCTTTTTTGTCACAAAGATGAAGTCACGCTGTATTTTGTAGCTTCCGTTCTGTATTGCCTCGGTCGAAGGCGCAACCGAATTAACCGTCAGTGCCTTAACGTTATCCTTAACCGCCGCCAAGGATGCATAGCCCACCGCATTCGGATTGGAGGCAACTGTCTGCACCACATCGCCGGTTGAGGTAAGCTCCTGTGAATACGCACATAAATCCTTGGTTTCGGTAATGCTTTCAAAGCCGTCACGTGTGCCGGAGGCCGCTTCACGGCCGATTAAAACAACCGGTGCATCGTTTCCGCCAAGCTCGCTCCAATTTTTAATTTCGCCCCTGTAAAGTGCGGAAATTTGCTCCAACGTTAGGTTGTCGACAGTGTTTTCCGGGTTTACTATAACCGCAATCGCATCAATTGCAACCACCGTTCCGGAAAGAGACTCTGCCTCCTCGGCCGTTAAGTCGCGGCTTGAAAGTCCGATGTCGCACCGGCCCTCAGCTACTGCCTTTATTCCGCTTCCGGAGCCGGTGGGATTGTATGTCACCTTAACCGATGTATTCTTTTCAGAATACGCCTCGCTCAAATAGCCAATCACCTTTTCCATGGAAGTGGAGCCGTCCGTGGACACGGCTTTTGTTTCCTCGCCGCCTCCGCATGCTGACAGCATACCCACAATTAAGCTGACCGATGCCAATACTGTTACAATTTTTTTCATTACATTCAACTCCTTTATTAAGTTATTTTAATTTTACCACGGCCTATGTTAATTCCGAAAGCACATATATGTTAAATGTAGGTTAATTTGCGTTCGGCTCTCTTTCATTTATTATGCGCAAAAATGCGCATAATAAAACGGCTGTGAATTCATTTTGAATTCACAGCCGTTTACCGTTTACTTTTTAGTTTTTCTTTATTCCGAGAACGGTCATTTCGCCGTTTATTTTACATTCCGCTTCAATTTCGGTATGCACTCCGTAATTAAATTCATCGGCAAGAACAACCTCGGCAATTTCCTTTTCATTTTTCTTCATTATTTCGCCTAAGCCGTCATTTCCGCTCTGGTATACCTTTATGCGGTCCATAACCTCAAAGCCGGAGCTTTTTCTCATTTTCTGCAATGTGCTTATTATTTCGCGCACACAGCCCTCGGAAATAAGCTCGGGCGTAAGATTTGTATCAATTGCCACGGTAACGTTGGAGTCAGACGCCGCTTCAAACCCTTCTGTTTTCTGGGTTTCAATCAAAAAGTCCTCCTTAGTAAGTGCAAGCTGTTCACCGCCGGCATTTATCATATATTCGCCGTTCTTATCAAGAGATGCAACAACCTCTGCGGCATCTGCCTTGTTGATAAGGCCGATGAGCATACCCATTTTTGAAGGATACTTCGCCTTAAGCGAGTCAAACTTGGGCTTAATTTTGTAGCTTACAAACCCATCCAAGCCGTTACGGTATTCAACCGCCTTGGTGTTTAACTCATCCATAATAATATCCGTACAAAAATCCGGAAGCGGAGCATCGGATTTTACAATCATGTTGGCAATGGGCTGCTTGGTTTTAATGTTTGCCGTGTTACGCGCACTGCGGCCGAGAACAACAATTTCAAGCACTGCATCCATTTCCTTTTCAAGTGCCGGATTAATCAGTGACTCGTCGCACGTGGGGTAATCGCACAAGTGCACGCTTATAGGTGCAGACTTATCAACCGAGCACACAAGATTTCTGTAAATATCCTCCGTCATAAAGGGTATCATGGGCGCGGCAAGAAGCGAAATGGTTTTAAGCGATGTGTAAAGGGTCATGTAAGCGTTAATCTTATCATCCGTCATTTCCTTTGCCCAGAAACGCTCACGGCAACGCCTTACATACCAGTTGGAAAGCTCATCCACAAACTCGGAAAGCGCCTTCGCCGGCTCGGTTATTTTATACTCCGAAAGCTGAGCATCCACGGTTTTCACCAGGCTGTTAAGCTTGGACAAAATCCATTTGTCCATAACGGTCATGCTCTCTTCCCGGAAGCTGTGCTTCGTGGGGTCAAACTTATCAATTTCGGCATAGAGCACATAAAAGGCATAGGTGTTCCAAAGGGTGCCCATGAACTTTCTTTGTCCCTCGGTAACCGCCGCATCGTAAAATCTGTTGGGAAGATAGGGCGCACTGTTGGAATAAAAATACCAGCGTATTGCATCGGCCCCGTGGGAGGCAAGCGCATCGAACGGGTCAACCGCGTTGCCCTTGGATTTGCTCATCTTCTGTCCGTTTTCGTCCTGAACGTGGCCAAGAACAATAACGTTTTTGTACGGCGCCTTGTTAAACAGAAGGGTGGAAATTGCAAGCAGCGAATAAAACCATCCTCTTGTTTGGTCAACCGCCTCACTTATGAAGTTAGCCGGGAAGTTTTCGTTAAATATTTTTTCGTTTTCAAACGGGTAATGCCACTGTGCAAATGGCATTGAGCCGGAATCAAACCAGCAGTCAATAACCTCCTTCACACGGTGCATTTCGCCGCCGCACTCAGGGCACTTTATCGTAACCGCATCAATATACGGACGGTGAAGCTCAATATTCTCCGGGCAGTTGTCCGACATTTCGCGAAGCTCGGCAATTGAGCCGATTGCATGGCGACAGCCGCACTCACATTCCCAAATATTAAGCGGTGTGCCCCAATATCTGTCACGGCTTACGCCCCAATCCTGAACATTTTTAATCCAGTCACCGAATCGACCCTCGCCGATGGACTTGGGAATCCAGTTAATTGTGTTGTTGTTTCTTACCAAATCATCGCGTACCTCGGTCATTTTGATAAACCAGGACTCGCGTGCATAGTAGATAAGCGGAGTATCACAGCGCCAGCAGAAGGGATAGGAATGTTCAAATGGAAGTGCGGCAAAAAGCAAGCCCTTTTCCTTTAAGGCTGCAAAAACCTCCTTATCCGCATCCTTGCAGAACATACCCTGCCACGGAGTTTCCTTTGTCATTTCGCCCTTGGCATCAACAAGCTGAACAAAGGGAAGCTCATATTTCCGGCCAACCTTTGCGTCATCCTCACCGAAGGCGGGAGCAATGTGAACAATTCCCGTACCATCCGTAAGCGTTACATATGTATCACAGGTAACATAGTAGGCCTTTTTGTCAAGCTTGTCCTCAACAAAGTCAAACAAAGGCTTGTAGCCCTTATATTCAAGCTCCTTACCCTTGTAGGTTTGAAGCACGGTAACGTCCTCGCCCAAAACGCTTTCGCAAAGCGCCGCGGCAAGAATGTAACGCTCCTGTCCGGCATCCACCAAAACATAATCCTCATCCGGATTTACGCAAAGCGCAACGTTGGAGGGAAGGGTCCACGGTGTGGTTGTCCATGCCAAGAAATAGGTATTATCATCCTCCAGTGTTCTAAACTTTGCAATTGCACTTTTTTCCTTAACGTCCTTATAGCCCTGCGCAACCTCATGGCTGGAAAGTGGAGTGCCGCATCTGGGGCAATAGGGAACGATTTTAAAGCC
>CAZITC010000062.1:0-6248 GCA_964542085.1 uncultured Ruminococcus sp.
GTGTTTACCGTTGATGAGGAAGTCGGCATGCTGGGCGCGCTTCAGCTTGATATGAGTTTGCTTGCCGGCCGTAAAATGATAAACTTGGACTCGGAGGAGGACTCTGTCACCGTTTCCTGTGCCGGTGGGCGCGACATAACCTCTCACATTCCTTTTACACGCACCGTAAAGCGCGGCTTTGAAGTAGACCTTTCCTTAAAGGGTATGCTTGGCGGCCACTCCGGAACAATGATAAACTGTGGCCGTGTAAACGCAGACACGCTTATGGGCAGACTTTTGGATGCGGTTATGCAGGAGCATCCGTTTGATATTGCCCAGCTTGAAGGCGGCGACAAGTCAAATGCCATTCCCAATTTTTGCACAGCACGGCTTTGCGTTGACAACCCGGCTTTGTTTAAAGACTGCGCAAGCAGGCATTTTGAGTTGATAAAATCTGAGCTTGCCGAAAGGGAGCCGGATATACGCCTTGAAATCACCGAAGCGAAGGCTCCTTCCGATATGGCTGTTATCGACAAAGCGGCCTGCAACAAGGCTCTGCTTACACTTCTTTGCCTTCCCACCGGCGTGATTGAAATAAGTAAGGAAATTTCAGGCCTGGTTGAAACCTCGCTAAATTTAGGCATATTAAAAACCGAGGATGACCGCCTTTCCTTCTGCCATTCCTTAAGAAGCAACAAGCAAAGCGCATTGGACTTTCTTTCCAGAAGGCTTGGTGCATTTTTCTCGTCGCAGAGTATGGAATTTTCCGTCTCAGGCGACTATCCGCCCTGGGAGTTTAATTCCTCATCTGCCCTTTGCGATATATTCGGGGATGTATTCTTTGAGCATTATACAAAGCGGCCGAGTGTTGAAGCAATTCATGCCGGCTTGGAATGTGGCGTTTTTACATCGGCCATTCCACAACTTGACTGCATTGCCATCGGCCCTGTAATAAAGGGCGCGCACACAACGAAGGAAAGCCTCAGCATTTCCTCGGTAAAAGACTTTTATGGTATTCTCACCGAGGTTTTGGAAAAACTCAAATAATAATTGGATGTATGACATCAAGAATAGGAGATAACATGGACAACAAAAACAATTTCAAACCCTTCATACCGGCGGAAAAGGTTACGCCCGAGCTTACCGCCGTTTCCGTCTTAATGGGCATAATTCTTGCGGTGGTTTTCGGTGCGGCGAACGCTTATCTCGGCCTTAAGGTCGGCATGACTGTTTCTGCCTCCATTCCCGCGGCTGTTATTGCAATGGGCGTTATACGCGTTGTTATGCGCCGCAATTCAATACTTGAAAGCAACATTGTTCAAACCATCGGCTCTGCCGGAGAATCACTGGCGGCCGGCGCAATTTTCACGCTTCCCACGCTGTTTTTATGGGCTTCGGAGGGAAAAACGGAAAACCCCAGCCTTATTGAAATCACCCTTATTGCCTTAATAGGCGGCCTTTTGGGCGTGTTCTTTATGATACCCTTAAGAAACGCTCTGATAGTTCAGGAGCACGGCACCCTTCCCTATCCTGAGGGCACTGCCTGTGCGGAGGTTTTGCTCGCCGGGGAGGACGGAGGAGCAAACGCTTCTACGGTTTTTGCTGGCATGGGACTTGCCGCACTTTTTAAATTCATTATTGACGGATTAAAGCTGGTGTCGGGTGAAATTTCCGCTCACGTTAAGGGATTTGCCGGCGAAATCGGCACGCAGATTTATCCCGCCGTTATGAGCGTAGGCTATATATGTGGCCCAAAAATTTCGTCATATATGTTTGCCGGAAGCGCATTAAGCTGGCTTGTGCTCATTCCGCTTATTGTTCTGTTCGGTGGAGACACTTTATTAAATCCCGGCACCGTGCCCATAAGTGAGCTTTACGCCTCCAAGGGCGCAAGCGGAATATGGGGCACCTATATAAGATACATCGGTGCCGGAGCACTTGCCGCCGGAGGCATAATAAGCCTGGTAAAATCACTGCCAATGATAATCAAAACCTTCGGCGGAGCCATGAAGGGCATGCGTTCTGCCGGTGATGCCTCAAATGAGCGCACCTCGCAAAACATAAACATTAAATTTGTAATTGCCGCAGTTTTGGTGCTTACCGTTCTCATTTGGCTTATCCCGGCAATTCCGGTTAATCCCTTGGGCGCACTTATAATTGTTGTGTTCGGCTTTTTCTTTGCTGCAGTTTCTTCAAGAATGGTCGGCCTTGTAGGAAGCAGTAACAACCCCGTTTCCGGCATGGCAATTGCAACGGTGCTTATTGCCACAATCATTCTTAAGGCTACCGGCGCAGAAGGCATATCCGGTATGCTTAGCGCAATTTCCATCGGCTCCGTAATTTGCATAGTTGCGTCGATTGCCGGCGATACCTCACAGGACCTTAAAACAGGCTATATCCTCGGTGCGACCCCGAAAAAACAGCAAATCGGTGAGCTTTTGGGCGTTGCGGCCGCATCACTTGCCATCGGCGGAACACTTTACCTTCTCAATACCGCATTCGGCTTTGGTGAAGGTGGCCTTGCCGCACCTCAGGCAACCCTGATGAAGCTTATCATCGAGGGAGTTATGGGTGGCAATCTTCCGTGGGCCTTGGTGTTTACCGGCGTGTTCATTGCCGTTATGGCAGAGATAGTCGGAATCCCCGTATTACCCTTTGCAATCGGTGTGTACCTTCCCATTCAGCTTAATGCGTGCATTATGATAGGCGGCATTATTCGCCTTATATTCGATAAAATGAAGCGTGGCAAGGCAGAAAAGGATGCAATTATCAACGATGGCGTGCTTTTCTGCTCCGGCATGATTGCCGGCGAAGGACTGGTAGGCATATTGCTTGCCGTACTTGCAATATTCGGCATCGACAAAAAAATAGATCTATCCGAAGCACTTGGTCTTTCACCTCTTTTCTTAAGCATCGGCGGTCTTGTTCTGTTTGCAATAATCATTCTTTGCGTGTTAAAATTCACCCTTTGGAGAAAGCGGAATAAAAACAATGGCTGAAAATTTTCTGGATAAAAAGCCCACAATAAAGCCCGGCCTGGCTTGGCAAAAGGACCCCGACGGCTCGGTTGTCATTCAGCGGGAAAACACAGGCTTTACCAACAGGCTTTTTCAACTGCTTTTCAAAAAGCCAAAAATAAGCTATATTCATTTAGATGAAACAGGCAGCTTCATCTGGCCGCTTATTGACGGAGAGCGTGATATTTTCTGCATCGGAGAAGCGCTCAAGAATCACTTAGGCGATAAGGCGGAGCCCCTTTATGAGCGCTTAATCCAATATTTTAACACACTTGAAGCAAACGGCTTTGTCGATTTAAATTAAAATGCACCGTTTGGTGCCATCCTAAAAAAATAAAGTGTCGTGTATCACAACAGATACACGACACTTTTTTGCTTCCTGTTAAACCATATCATGCAGGGCTTCAATTCTTTTTTCAATCGGAGGGTGCGTTGAAAGAAGGTCTGAAAACACACTTCTCTTTTTTATGGGGTCTGAAATATACATTCCTTCCGTTGCCCTGTTCGCACTCCTTACCGGCTGAGCAGAGGCGGAGAGTTTTTTCAAGGCCGAGGCAAGATACGCCGGTCTTCCCGTAAGCTCGGCCGAGGACGCATCCGCAAGGTATTCCCTGTTTCGCGAAAGCGCCATTTTAAGAAGCTGTGCAGCAATCGGCGCAAAAATTATTAGCACAACCCCAATCAGTGCCAAAAGACTGCCTCCGGAATTATTATCGTCCCGGCGCCTCCGCGCGCCGCCCCACCAAAGGGAGCGCGAAAACATATCCGAAATAATTATAACCGCACCAATCATAACCGACGCAACAGTTTGAAGAAGAATGTCATAATTTTTTATGTGCCCCATTTCATGGGCAAGCACGCCGGACAGCTCCTCAAAGGTCATTATATCCATAAGCCCTCTCGTTACCGCAATTGCGGAATGTGAAGGATTACGTCCTGTTGCAAAGGCGTTAGGAGCAGAGTCCTCAATCACATAAAGCTTCGGCATGGGCACATCGGCCTTTTCGGCCAAGGGGCGTACCGCGCTTTGAAGAAGGCTAAGCTCCGCGCCGGTTGCCTCGTGCGCACCGCTCATCTTAATTACCATCTTGTCCGAATTCCAATATGAAAAAACGCTGGACAAAACAGATATTGCGGCCGCAAGTATAATAGCATACTCGCCCCATCCCATTGCATAGGCAATAAAGTACACAACCAAATACAAAAGTGCCGTTATCAGCCCAACAATCAGGGCTGTTTTAAACCTGTTTTTAAATACGGAAAGCTTCATAGTCCTCATCTCTCATAAAAGCTGTATTCGCCGGCCTGTACCGAGTAATGCCTTTCGCCGATGATAATTTCGGTATCGCACGGCGTTTCAATATCATAGCGAACAGCACCATTATCCTCATACGTCCACTTTGACTTAATTTTACCCTTTCTTGTTTCAACAGTTGCCTCCAAATAAGTAAGGCGCTTATCCGGGTGTGGACTTATAACCGCATTTTCAAAGCCGGGCGCATCCTCACAGCGCCTAATTCCTGCCGCATAGGAATATACCCAGTCGGCAACCGCGCCGTAAGCATAATGGTTGAAGGAGTTCATATCATAGCAGGAGCTGCCGTTTGCATACCAAAAGCTTCCGTCAGTCTTCTGACCGTCCCAATGCTCCCACACAGTGGTTGCTCCGGCATTAACCGAGTAAAGCCATGACGGAAATTCCTCACGCAAAAGCAGACTGTAGGCAATATCGCCATAACCGTTGTCGGCAAGTGCGTGAAGTAAGTACGGTGTACCCACAAAACCGGTCATAAGATGCATACCACAATCCTTGACAAGCGAAGCAAGACGGTCAGCAGTTTTTTTTCTGTCCGCCGTTAAGTCAAAGTGAAGCGCAACCGCGCACTCCGTTTGGGTGTTGTATTCATCCTTATAGGCCTTTATAAACTGCTTCTTAATGTTCTTGTAAAGTTTTTCATATTCATCCATATTCTTTTTCAAAACACGGCCGATTTTAACAAGAAGAGAAGTGGAATAAGCATAAAATGCTGTTCCGATTAAGTCCTTTCTGGATGAGCCGGCAAGGCTTCCCTCCTCGGCATCAAGACCCAGCCAATCACCGTACTGAAAATGACCGGTGAACATGAATTTATCCTTCGTTGCACTGCCCATGTAGTCAACCCAGCCCTTCATGGCATTGAAGTTATCCTTCAATATTGCCTTGTCGCCGTAGGTTAAATACATCTGCCACGGGCAAATAACAACCGCATCGCCCCATGCGGAGCTGTTGTTCAAAAGGCCGACATCGTCCACGTTACAGCCTTCCCAGCGAGTAGGCACCATTTTGGGTATTCTTCCGTTGGGTGTTGCCGCGGCCGAAACATCGTGCATCCATTTGGTGAAAAACTTCAAAACATCAAAGTTAAAGCTTGCCGCACGGGCAAATACCTGGGCATCACCCGTCCAGCCCTGGCGTTCATCTCTTTGCGGACAGTCTGTCGGCACATCCAAATAATTATCCTTCTGACCCCAGATGATGTTTTCAAAAAGCTTGTTAAGCTTATCGTTGGAGCACTTCAAATAGCCCGTGCGCTTAATGTCCGAATAAACGCAAATTCCCACATAGGAGGCCGGGTCAATCTCCCCTTCCGGGTATTCTGCAAGCTTTATATAACGAAAGCCGAAGAAGGAGAATTTTGGCTTAAACTCATTTTTACCTTCCTTGCAGATAAACTCCATCGTGCTTTTTGCTTTTCTGTAATTGCCGTTAAAGAAGTTGCCGTCCTTATCCAGCACCTCAGCGCAATTCAAAACAATTTTTTCGCCCTTTTTGGCGTTAACGCATACGCTTACATAACCGGTCATGTTCTGCCCGTAATCCAAAAGCTTATCCCCGTTCGGCGTGGTAATCAGCGAAGGAATAATCCTTTCGTGCTCCGTAATCTTTTCGCCCTCCTGAGGGATTAAAATCTTTTTGTCCCACTTTATTTTTTTGCAAGGCGCCGGACTTCTGTCTGCATAGCACGCATCCTGCGTTTCGCCGTCATAAATATCGGAAAAAAGCACGTTGCTCTTTTTGCGTTTCCATGTTGCATCAGTTGTGATTTTTTCCTCACTTCCGTCCTCATACATAATCACAAGTTCCGAGGCCAAGGCCTTGGGGAAATGCTCCTGTCCCGGACGAAGCCACGCAATCGCACCTCTAAACCAGCCGTTTCCAACCTCAATTTCAAGGCGGTTTTTCTTTTTAATAAGCCCGGTTACATCGTAGCC
>CAZITC010000063.1:0-6245 GCA_964542085.1 uncultured Ruminococcus sp.
GCAGTGGAGCCTATATAAGGAGAGAATTTTACAACACAGCATCTAAGCAAATAATCAGAAAACGATTTTTAGGGGATGATTTTAGCATGCACTTTGTTAAAAAGCTCGATAATCCCTGACGGATTATCGAGCTTTTGCCTTGTTCAATGCAAAAATCCTATCCTTAAAAATTCTCCGACAGGCAGGCCTGTTCAGATTATCTGCTTTCGGTTATATATGCGTTTGCGGCACGTGCCGCGCGAACTGCATCCGCCGCGGCATCTGCCACGTTTTTTTGTGTGCCGGCGCGAACTGCACCGGCCGCGAACACGCCCGATACATCGGTTTCCATATTTTCATTTACAATCACGGCGCCGTCATCCGTCATGCGGACGTGGCCGAGTAAAAAATCCGTATCCGGCTCCGTTTCCGGTGCCACGAAAACCGCCTCAACGGGAATCATATCCAGCTCGGTGGTTTCACGGTTGATAACGGTCATTCCCTCCAAAAGAAACATACCCTCGTTCACCCCGGCGATAAGCGTATTTTCGCAAAGCTTTATTTTCGGGGTGTTTTTTATGCGCTCCGTGTATTTTTTGCCGGCCGCAAGCCGTTGCTCCGGACAGATTAAATAAACCGCCGTGCACAGCTCGGCCAAGGCGAGAGCCTCCTCCGCCGCATCGGTACCGGTGCCCCAAACGGCCACCTTTTTGCCGCTGACTGCGCGCGAGCCTTCCGCTACCGACTTAAAGATGCCGAGGCCGTTTAGCGCGCGCTCATTTTCCAGCCCCATTTCACGAAGCCGGAGGCCGGAGGCAATTATCACGGTATCCGCTTCATAGCTACCCTTATCCGTTATAACGGTTTTAACCCTATCCTCCAGACTTAAATCGGTCACACGCTCGTGAAACAGCCTTGCTCCGGCGGCAAGCGCCGCCTTTTCCACGGTATCGGTAAGCTCCTCTCCGGTAGTACCTTCGGGAAAGAGCGGACAGTCAACATTCTTCTTGGTGCGAATGGCCATACCGCCGGTATACATCGCCTCCAAAAGAAGAACGGAAAGCCCCATTTTTGCGGCCTCCGCCGCCGCGGTAAGGCCGCAAATGCCGCCGCCGATTATTACGGTGTTGTATTTCATGATTAAAGCCCTCCCGATACAAGCGTTTGTCGCCGCGCCGGCGGCGCCTTGGTGAATAAGGAATTCTTCACCGCTATTATATCATAAAAGACTGCCGTAAGTCAACATGGCACTTTCTATAGCTGGAAACACCTTTTTTTCGATATCCGGAAGCTGGGCATCGTCAATGGGGTTTTTGCCGCGGCCGACCTCCAGCGTGAAGCCGGGGCGCTTAAACTTATCCACAAACCAGTCCTTCATACCTCCGAAGCTTGCCGGATATGAAGGCTCCTCCACCGTATATCCGCTTATGCTTGCCATGGCCTTCGCGACTGCCGAACTGCCGTTGGGGTAAAAGCCCTTGAAGCCGTGATAGATAACCTCGCCCTGGGAATGGAGGGAAATCACCATGTCAAACTGCTCCCTTCGCACAAGAGCCACAACGGCACGGGTTTCCGGCTCGCTTTCGGGGTAGCGCCCGGCGCAACGGGAGGGGCCGCGCCACTCAAGCTTTCTAAAGTCGGCATCGTAATTGTGGTTAAGGTCTACCCCGTTCGCGTTGGCTTGCCAAGACTTATAAATATCGTTCCAGCCATTCATTCTTCTTAAGCCTTCGTAAATTGCGGTGCTTTTCGGAAGCAGGCCCTGGGCAACGGCAACCCCGTCCGGATTTACCATCGGCATGATGTAAACCGACCAGTCGGAAAATTTTCCTTCATTAATATAGTCGCATAAATCCGCGGCAAGCTGAGCTGTAATGTATTCACAGCCGTGATGCGCTCCGCAAATAAACAGCTTTTTTTGGCCGCCGCCTATCCGACAATACCAAAGCTCGCGCCCCCAAACGCTTCTGCCGGCGCTTACAGCGCCGTATGCTGACATTTTGCTTACAAGCTTTTCGTAAGTAAACATAAAACCGTTCCTCCTTATAATTTTTGTAAAATTTAAAAATGTAGTTGAAGAATTGAAAAAATTGTGCTATCATATTATTATATGTAACAGATGAGTCTGTTTATTACTTAAAAGAAAGGCAATTGTTATGTCAGGTTTTTCAATCGGCGGAAATCAAGTTTTTAATATTCCCTGTGAATTTGTGGATTATTTCATGAAGGATGCAAATCCCACCTTTATTTTGGTATATATATACGGCTACAGGCAGTGCTATTCCGATAAGCCGAAGTCCACGGTTGCGGAGGTTGCCGCCGCTCTCTCCGTTTTGGAGAGTGACGTTGTAAAGGCATGGCATTACTGGGAAGGCCTGGGCGTTGTGCGGCTTACATATAATTCGGAGTCGGACCCGCTGGATTTTTCGGTGGAGTTTAATAATGACCTTGCAAGCCTGGTTGCCGCCACACCTGCCGCGGAGTCGGAAAAGAAGGAGGAGCGCCCTGCTTATAAAATAAGCGAAATTGCGGAGCGAAAAAGCTCCGACCGCAGGCTTTCCGAAATGTATGAGCACGCGCATATGCTTTTGGATCGCCCGCTATCGCCGAATGATACGACAACGCTCTACGGCTTTTACGATTGGCTCGGCCTCCCGGTGGAGGTTATTTTGATGATTTTGGAGCATTGCGTTTCTCTTGGCAAAAAGTCCATGCGGTATATTGAGGCCGTTGCCCTTTCATGGTATGATATGGGAATTTGCACAGCGGAGAAGGCCTCTTCTCACCTGGCCGCGCTGGATAAGGCCGGCCGTGCAAAGCGTCGCTTCAAAAAGCTTTTGAATATTTCCGGGCGTGACCTGTCCGATGCGGAATATCACCACTTGGTGGAGTGGTCGGAAAACATGGGCTTTTCCGATGATATGATAAAGCTTGCCTATGAAAAAACGGTTATGAACACGGGCAAGGCTTCGTTTAATTATATGCACGCCATATTGAAAAATTGGCACGAGCTTGGCATAAAAACGCCGGAGGCCGCAACGAAGGAGGCAAAGCCGGCGCCCAAGGTGATTAATAACAGCACTGCGCGACAAACAAGGTTTTCATCATATTCCGAGCACGGCACGTATTCCGATGAGGATATTGATCGCATAATGGAAAAAAGCGCAATAACGCTGAAAACAAAAAAATAAAAAGGGGTGTGGCCCATGGCATACGATAAAAGCATTGCCGCGGCGGTAGCCGCGGAGTTCAAGGCGAAAAAGGCGGAGCGCGAACAGCTTATTAATAACAGGCGAAGCCTTCTGTATTCTGAAATTCCGGAGCTTCCTGCGATTGATGATGAAATTGCATCGGTAAGCTTTTCGGTATTCCGTAAGGTGACCGAGGGGTATGACCAGGCCGCCGCCGCAAAGGAAATTCACGAAAAATCGGTTTCACTCACCGAAAAGCGGGACGGACTTATTAAAAAGGCCGGCTATAGCAAGGATTTTTTAAATCCGCCATACGACTGTGTTCTGTGTCGGGATGAGGGGTTTGTGGACAGCGGCTATTGCGAATGTTTTAAGAAAAAGCTTATTGCGGCCGTGTTTTCCGAGTCAAACCTGGCTTCGCTTTCCGACAATACTTTTGATAAGTTTGACCTTTCCTGGTATCCGGAGGAGGGCGAAAACGGTGAGGCAAGCCCCCGGAAAACCATGGAGCGCGTTTATGACACCTGCAAAAGCTTTGCGGAAAACTTTAACGAAACGGACGATAACCTTTTCTTGACAGGCCCGTCCGGACTGGGCAAAACCTTTTTGTCCTCGTGCATTGCAAACCACCTGATAAAAGAGGGGGTAAGCGTGATTTATCAAAGCGCGGGTGTTGTGTTCTCGCTTTTGGACAGGGTGAAGTTTTCCAAAAACGCCGAGGAGGCAGACCTTTACACCGCAAAGCGGCTTACCGACTGTGAGCTTTTGATTTTGGACGACCTGGGAACGGAGTTCATGACGGAGTTTTCCGTTTCGGAGCTTTTCCGAATATTGAACACGCGGCTTTTAACCGGCAAAAAAACGGTCATAAGCACCAACCTTTCCCTGTCGGACGTGAAAAAAGTGTATTCGGAGCGTACATTCTCGCGCATAATGGGAAGCTTTGTGCTTCTTAAGTTCGCCGGGAAAGACATTCGCTTCATGAAAAAAATGTAGTATAAAAATGTAGCTTATATAAGGAGGAATTTTATCATGGCAAATCTTAAAACACTTGCTTACGATTTCGGAGCAAGCTCGGGCAGAGCCATTTTGGCTCAGTATGACGGAGAAAAAGTATCGCTTACGGAAACGCACCGCTTTTCCAACGACTTTGTTTCCGTTGGAAACGACCTTTACTGGGATATTTTAAGGCTGTTTTTCGAAATTAAAACGGGAATTAACAAAACCGCGATGGACGGACATAAGGATATTGCCTCCATCGGAATTGATACCTGGGGCGTGGACTACGGTCTTTTGGACAAAACGGGTCGCCTTCTGGCAAACCCCTATAATTACCGCGATGCAAGAACGTTCCCGGTATTCGAAAACATTGAAAAATACATAAGCAAGGACGAAATATATGCCGAAACCGGTATCCAGTTTGTAAACTTCAATACAATTTATCAGCTTTTGGCGGATAAGCTTTCCGGCTCGCCGGCGCTTGAAAATGCGGAAACCATGCTGATGATTCCGGACTTGTTCAATTATTTCTTAACCGGCGAAAAGGTAACGGAGTATTCAATCGCCTCCACCTCACAGCTTTATAACTCCGTAACGGACGATTGGGCTTGGCCGCTGATTGAAAAGCTTGGCTTGCCAAAGAAGATTTTCACCAAGGTTATTCACCCCGGTCAGATGATGGGTCACGTGCTCCCCTCCATTGCGGAGGAGCTTGGCATAGGCACCGTTCCGGTTGCCGCCGTTGCATCGCACGATACGGCATCGGCCGTTGCGGCCGTTCCGGCAGAGAAGGATGAAAGTTATGTTTACATAAGCTGCGGCACATGGTCGCTTCTCGGCGTTGAAATTGATAAACCCTTAATAAATGAAGCTTCTGCGAAATATAACTTCACCAACGAGGGCGGTATTAACAAAACCATTCGTTTCCTTAAAAATGTTATGGGCCTTTGGATTATCCAGGAAAGCCGCCGCCAGTGGAAGAGAGAGGGCCTTGCCCTTTCCTTCGACGATATGGAGCGCGCCGCATGGGAGGCAAAGCCTTTTGAAAGCTTTATCGACCCGGATTATACCGGCTTTTCCGGCCCGGGCAATATGCCCCGTTTCATTGCTGATTTCTGCAAAAACACAAATCAGCCCGTTCCGGAGGGAATCGGCCCCGTTACACGCTGCATAGCGCAAAGCCTTGCAATGAAGTATCGCTATTCGATTGAGTGCTTGGAGGATATTTTCGGCAAGAAGATTGACGTTGTTCACCTTGTGGGCGGCGGTATTAAGGATAAAATGATATGCCAGTTTACGGCAAACGCAACCGGAAGAAGGGTTGTTGCCGGCCCGGTGGAGGCAACCTCCATGGGAAATATTGCCGCACAGCTCATGGCTCTCGGCGAAATTAAAAGCCTGGATGAGGCACGCCAGATTGTTAAGGCATCCTTTGAGCCGGTTTATTACGAGCCGCAGGATACCGATGCATGGAACGCCGCATATGAGGATTTCAGAAAAATCGTTAAATAAGCAAAAAAAAGGCGCGGAATTTCCGCGCCTTTTTCGTGGGCGGCGGATAATATATATTATTGCCTTACCGCCCCCCTCAAGGCATATGCAAAAATTAACCCCTCAGCCGTAGGGGCGGATATTATCCGCTCGTTATTGCTCCCCTAAAGGGCCTTCACTGTCAGTGGAGCCCTTAAAAGAAGAGCGTTTTCACAAATGCGGTGTGACAAGCTATTGCCAACAACATTACAATGCAGACGTTCGCTCCTTTAAAGCCTTCTCCTGAGTAAGGGGAGGTTGGCAAAATCCGTGATTTTGCTCGGAGGGAGTGTTCTCGTAGCGCCAATCTGTTGGGTTACGGAGTACTGCCCCGCGCGCTCATAGATTAATGGCTCTGTGTATCGCCCCTGCACAACGTCATTTTAAGCGAAAGCGAGCACAGGCCCCCCCCGGGAGGATAATATCCTCCCCTACGCCCAAAAATCTATTCCTTCCCTCGTTCCTTCCCTCGTTCCCTCCCTCCTACCCTCCCTCCTACCCTCCCTCCTACCCTCCCTCCTACCCTCCTACCTACTCTCTGCCCTC
>CAZITC010000064.1:0-6182 GCA_964542085.1 uncultured Ruminococcus sp.
CATGGAGGCCTTGGTGCTTTTGGGCGAAGCGGGCTTCTCCTCAAACTCATAAATACTGCCGTCGTCGTTTAAGTTCATAATGCCGAAGCGTGAAGCCTCCGAAAGGGGAACGTCCAAAACGGCAATCGTTCCCTCCGAGCCGCTTTCCTTGTGGAAATTAAGCATTTTGGAATAATCCATTTTGTAAATATGGTCACCTGACAAAACCAGTACATATTCGGGATTGTAGCGCTCAATAAAGGGAATGTTTTGGTAAACGGCGTTTGCCGTACCCTTGTACCATTCCGACTTCGTGTTTTTTGAATAGGGGGGAAGAATGTGAGCACCACCGAAGTTTCGGTTAAGCCCCCAGGGCCTTCCGCTTCCCACATAATCATTAAGCTCTAACGGCTGATATTGAGTCAATATGCCTACGGTGTCAATGCCGGAGTTGATGCAGTTGGACAGGGGAAAATCAATAATGCGGTATTTTCCGCCGAAGGGAACGGCGGGCTTTGCGGTGTTTTCGGTTAAAACCTTAAGCCTACTGCCCTGTCCTCCCGCTAAAAGAATAGCAACACATTCCTTGCTTTTATTGTTTATCATATAAATCCTCCTGACATTTTTTAGCCTTACGACTCTGTTATTTTATAAAAGGTTACCGACATAGGCGGAACGGTGAGTGAGGCCGAGTAGGAAAAGCCGTGCATGGGCTTTTTCTGAACGGCAAGCTTGCGAAGGGGCGTTCCTGTTCCGCCGTATTTCTTTCGGTCGGTGGTAAACACCGGCGATAAGTAGCGCCCGTACGGCACGCCGATTTTGTAATCTGTGCGCTTTACCGGGCAGAAGTTGATAACGGCAATAAGCTCATCGCCATTTTTGGCAATGCGGCGGAAGGCTAAGATGCTGTTATCCTTATCGTCGTTTGAAATCCAGTTAAAGCCCTCCCATCCGGTTTCGTTATCGTAAAGACACGGATTTTCAAGGTAAAAGGCATTAAGCTCACTTACAAAGCGTTGCATGGCCTTGTGAGCCGGATATTCGAGCAAAAACCAGTCAAGCTCTTTTTTGAAATCCCACTCAATGAACTGGCCGAACTCCGAGCCCATGAAAAGAAGCTTTTTGCCGGGATGCGCCGCCATATATCCGTAAAAGGCGCGAAGGTTTGCAAACTTTTCTTCATATTCACCCGGCATTTTTCCTATCATGGAGCATTTGCCGTGCACAACCTCATCATGGGAAAGGGGAAGAATGAAATTTTCGGAAAAGGCGTAGGTAAGGGAAAAAGTTACATTGTTGTGCATGCCCTTTCGGAAAAGTGGGTCGGCCGACATATAGGAAAGCATATCATTCATCCAACCCATATTCCATTTAAAGTTGAAGCCGAGCCCACCCATGAAGCCGGGCTTTGTTACCATGGGAAAGGCGGTGGACTCCTCCGCAATCATCATGATGGAAGGACGGGCGGTAAACGCCGCCTCATTCATTTTTCTTAAAAACTCAATGGCATCTACATTTTCCTTGCCGCCGTACTTGTTGGGGTGCCATTCTCCGTCCTTTCTGCCGTAATCCAAATAAAGCATGGAGGCCACGGCATCAACCCTTATTCCGTCGATATGGTACTGCTTTATCCAATAAACAATGTTGGAAATAAGGAAGGAGCGCACCTCATTCCTGGAGTAGTCGAAAATTCGGGTATTCCAATCCGGGTGCTCATTCATAACGGGATCGGAAGACTCATAACAGCACGAGCCGTCAAACTCGTATAGGCCGTTTTCATCCTTGGGGAAGTGAGCGCCAACCCAGTCAATAATCACGCCGATGCCGTTTTCGTGGCATTTGTTTATAAGATACATGAAATCGTGAGGTGTGCCGTAGCGAGAACTGGGAGCGTAATAGCCGGTTACCTGATAGCCCCAGGACGGGTCAAACGGATATTCCGAAACCGGAAGCAACTCGATATGCGTATAGTGCATTTTTTTTACGTAGTCAACAATTTCGTCCGCAAAGGCGCGGTAGGAAAGATAGTTGCCGTCAGCATATTTTTTCCATGAGCCGATGTGTACCTCATAAATATTAACCGGCTCCTCAATCATATTTTTTTCGGTCAGTGAAGACAGATATTCATCATCCGACCAGTCAAAGCCTGAAATATCGTAAATTTTAGAAGCATTCTCAGGCCGCGTGCACATATGATAGCCGTAAGGGTCGCTCTTATAAACACGCTTGGAGTCATTGTGTGTTATAACATACTTGTAAGCATCAAAGCGTTTGGCAGATTTAACATAAACCTCATAAACGCCGCCTCCGATTGGGAACATCTCCAAATCGTCCGGATTCCAAGCGTTAAAATCGCCGGCAAGATGCACGCATTTGGCCTTTGGTGCCCAAACCCTGAAAACATAGCCGGCCTCCGCCTTGTGGCACCCCATATACTCGTATGCATCGGTGCATGTCCCGTTTCCGAACGAAGAAAGAAATTTCGCCGTTTCTTTTGCCATAGTGTCACCTCTTATTTATATATAGATAAGTTCCCGGATAATTATGAATATTAATAGGAAGAAACTCATTTTTTTTATTATAACACATTAAGGATTATCTTTCCAGTGTTTTTTGTAAAAAATATTAAAAAAGTTTATTTTTTATTAATTTTTATGGCAAAAATCAATAAAAATAGTGCGTATAATTTAAATAGTGCTGTATTTCGGCAAAAAAGCCGCCGTAATACGTTGGTATACGGCGGCGCGAAAATATTAAAATATTTTATTTACGTCAATTACAAGCTGTTCCTGGGTTACCGCATCAATGTTTTCGGTCAGGGTGTTTGTTAATGGCTTTGACAAAAGCTCAGCCGATATTTCACCCTTGGGAGCGTAAAGCTCAAATATTTCAACGGTGTTTTCGTTCTTCAACAGTTCGGCAGGAAGGTATAAGGTTTCCTGAGGGCCGATTTTCCAGTAACGGCCTAAGTTAAACCCGTTTATGCGAATAAAGCCCTTTGTTCCTCCGTTTATGCGAATGAAGGTATCTGCCTTTTCCTTTGCGGAAAAGCTTCCTTTATAAAAGGCGGGCATATTTTCTTCGGGAGCGGTACCGTAGGTAACGGAATCCAAGTTCTCCATCGGCAGAGTGTAAATTGTCCAGTCGAGAGTCATGGACTGGTCACGGTAAACATTTCCGGTAACGCCGACTCTGTCCAGTCTCACGCAATGGGTAATTCCCTTACGCTCATAGGGCATTAGGCTGCCGTAGTTTAATCTTCCCATGTTTTCGACAAGTATTGAAAGCTTCATACCCTCACGCGGTACACGGAAGGCAACGTAATCGTCACGGTCGCGGTACATACTGCCGATGTACTTGCCATCCTTGTAAACGGTCGCTCTGTCGTGTAGGTCCTCAATTCTCAAAAGGCGCGCGCCGTCGTCGGTGTACTTTATAAAGCTTTCGTAAAGGATGAAGCCGTAGTTCTGGGAAAGCTCCTCCATGGTTTTTGTAGCCTTGGATAAAACCTTGCCCGATGCAACAGCATCAAGATTTTCAAAGAACGGAGCGCTTTCCTTGAGCGGCACCGTGCCGTAGGTAGCGGTTTTAACCTTGACGGGTTCTTCCTCCTCATACTTTTTGCCGAGATATTCGGCCAAAACCTTTTTCAATGCGTAATAGGTGGGGGTAGGCTCACCATATTCGTTTACGGGAGCTCCGCCGTCATAGCTTGTTACATAAGGATTGTAGCGCCATTTTGCATTGGGAACATCTGAGCTGTAGGGGGAGTGGAAGGCACCGTTCATGAAGCCGTAGTTTGTGCCGGCCACAAACATATAAAAGTTTACAAAATAGCCTGATTCAAGGCTCTTTTTATATGAAGCAACAACAGTTTCAAGGTTGGGAATAACGCGCTTGCCGCCCCATTTGGGGGTGCACTGTACCCACTGTTCACATATCATGCGAACGCATTTTTTACCGTTGAATTTGTCCAACATATCCTTGTCGCCGGGGCCGACCTCGCTTGTGTTTATGCAGGTCCACAGCTCCGGAACAGAGCCCCAGATAACGTGCTTCGGCTCTGTTCCGTCCGCGGTATACAAGGGCACGTCCACGCCGTTTTCCTTAAGTATCTCGGCACTGCGGCGAATATAGGCGGAGTCGTTGGCGTAAGAGCCGTATTCATTTTCGACCGCAACGGCAATTATTGGGCCGCCGTTTGTGGATAAAAGCGGAACAATTTCCTTGCACAGACGCTTCATATAGCGCTCAACGGGCACCATGTAGCTATCGTCGAGGCAACGGATTTTAACGTCGGCATTTTTTAAAAGCCAATAGGGCAAGCCGCCGAAATCCCATTCGGAACACATATAAGGCGAGGGGCGAAGCAACACCTTTAAGCCCATCTCGTCACACAGGCGGATGAATGCGGCAATGTCTAAGTTACCGGAAAAATCAAACTGCCCCTCTTCCTTTTCGTGCAAATCCCAAGGGACATAGGTTTGAACACAGTTAAGGCCAAAATCTTTCATTAATTGAAGCCGCCGGCGCCAGCCTTCCTTAAAAATACGGAAATAATGCATTTCACCGGAAGCAATATAAAAATCCTTGCCACCGAGGGTGGCCTTGTTTTCATGAATTTCTAAAATTTCTTTCATATTAACACCTCGCATTTTTTTACCATTCTAACAAAAATAAATGCGGGTGTCAAGACACAAAAAGGCTCAAATTGTTGTACTTTTCGGTAGAAATCGGATTTATTCGCAAAACACGTGCTTTCCGATTGTGGTTATCACCTTGCGTGAGCGTATCCATTTGTTGGTTGCGGTTGCCGGATTGTAATAGTATATTGCGCCGCCGGTTGGATCCCAGCCGGATAAGGCATCGCGGGCGGCCTTAAGGCAGCTTGCCTCCACGGCGGCATTTATCTGCCCGTCGTCAACAGCGGTAAAGGCCTGCGGCTGGTATATAACCCCGGCAATGGAATTGGGAAAGGAGGGGTGACTGACCCTGTTTAGAACAACGGCGCCGACGGCAACCTGCCCCTCGTAGCTTTCGCCTCTTGCTTCGCCGTTGATGAGCTTGGCCAAAAGATACGCGGAGGAGCCGTCGTTCGTTGACTCCTGTCCGGTCGGAAGGCCGATTGCAGCCAACGTTGCATTGCCGGCAACGCCGTCTGCCTTAAGGGAGTTGGCCTTTTGAAATTTTATTACAGCCGCCTTTGTTGAAGCGCCGTATATGCCGTCCACATTGCCGGAGTAATAGCCCCATTCCTTCAGTCGCCGCTGAATGGAGCGTACCTCGCTTCCGGATGAGCCCTGCTTGGAAAGCGCCGGAAGCGAAATAGGGTGAGCGGCCACACAAAACAGGGTGACCGTTGTAATAAGAAAAAGAAAAATTAAATTTTTATATTTCATAAGCACCACCGGTTTGTTTTATATTTTCATTATGCCCAAACTACTGCAATAAGTATTCGTCAAAATGCATAAAAACTCCGGAAAAATTACGTTGAAGTTTTACGAAAAATAAAAGAATTGTTTCTTGAAAAATGCTTGACAAAACGGGGGATATATAGTATAATTACAAGGTCGGCTCATGTGAGCCTATGCTTTGCTGTGCATTTTGGGGCACAGTAAAAGCGACTACCGATGACACGGGAGGTTGCGGTGTTAAGCCGGTTTTCCCGTTGAGGAAGTCCGATTCAGAGAAACCGGGCGAAAGCGTAAAGGTATAATGGTATGCGCTGTGTGATGTCTTTTACCGAAAGCAGTGTGGAGCTTTCGCGCGAAGACTCGGTCCCAGCCCAACGGCTGGGAATTAAAGTTGGGGTGCATGAAACACCCGGAACAGTGTATGCTGAAATTTTCTGAGTCTCCGAAATCCCAAAGCTAAATAATATAAGGAGGCGGTATTACTCATGGCAAAACAGAAAATAAGAATCAGATTGAAAGCTTATGATCATGCTCTTCTTGACCAGTCCGCAGATAAGATTGTGGAAACAGCAAAAAGAACAGGCTCTGAAGTAAAGGGTCCGATTCCTCTTCCTACGGAAAAGGAAGTCGTTACCATATTGAGAGCGGTGCATAAGTACAAGGATTCTCGTGAGCAGTTTGAAATGAGAACACACAAGAGACTTATCGACATTCTTTCTCCCACACATAAGACTGTTGAAGCTCTCGGCAGACTTGATGTTCCTGCCGGCGTTCAGGTTGAAATTAAGC
>CAZITC010000065.1:0-6162 GCA_964542085.1 uncultured Ruminococcus sp.
AAGGCTCTGAAACGACATAATTTTAACCTCAATAAAAGTCAGAACCCGATATTATGACATCGTACAAGTAGAAGGGCAGATTTTTAAAGAGGTGAAAGTTTATGTATAAAATAGGCGACAAGGTGGTTTATCCCGGGCACGGTGCCGGAGTTATTGATGCTGTTGAGGAAACGGTGGTAATGGGAAAAAAACATTTGTATTACACCATGCGGATGCCGGTAGGTGATATGAAGGTTATGGTACCGGTGGACAGCTCCGAAACCTCGGGCATGAGAAAGGTTGTTTCGCCAGATGAGGCCAAATGGGTTATTGCCGAAGGACTTAAGGCGGAATATAAGGATGAGGATGTTAGCTGGAATCACAGATTTAGAGAAAACTCAGAAAGAATAAAAAGCGGCAAAGCCGATGAGGTTGCTGTTGTTGTGGCAATGCTTACAAAAAGAGAAAAGCAAAAAGGGCTTTCAACGGGAGAAAAGAAAATGCTTTCCGATGCAAGACAAATACTTATAAGTGAGCTTGCGCTTGCGCTTAACCATACATATGAAAGCGTTCGTGCTCTTGTTGACAGTGAGCTGGAAAAGGAAAACAATGTATAAAAATTTTAAAGTAACGGCGCTTATTTTGGCGGCCGGCATGGGCAAAAGAATGGGTGCCGGCAAAAATAAGCTTTTGGTTGAAATATTGGGTAAAAGCGTTTTGGCTTATACCCTGGAATGCTTTGATAAAAACGGTTATGTTGACGAAATTATAATAGCGGCCGCGGAAAATGAGCTTGAGGAAATTAAGCTCATTGCCGACTCATTAGGCCTTGATAAGGCATACAAGGTAATTATAGGCGGAAAAAACAGGCAGGACTCCTCACGTATTGCTGTTTTTGCGGCCGATGACGGAATTGTGCTTATTCATGACGGAGCGCGTGCATTAACGGAAAACGGAATAATTAATTCTGTTATTGTCGCGGCGGCACAGTTTGGTGCCGCGGCGCCGGGAATCGGAGTGACCGACACCGTTAAAAGGGTGAAGGACGGAATAATAACCGAAACCCTTAACCGTGATGAGCTTTGCCTTATACAAACTCCGCAGGGATTTAAAACCGAGCTTATTAAAGAGGCACATCTTAAAGCGCTGGAGGATGGGGTTGCCGCGACGGATGACTGCGCGCTTATGGAGCGGATGGGGCGTTCTGTCAGGCTGACCGAAGGGGCGGCGGATAATATAAAGCTAACATTTGCAAAGGACATAGGCCGTGTAGAGGAAATTGTTAAAGCGAGGGAACTTATGTTTCCGGGAAAGGAGCAGTAATGAGGGTCGGCTTCGGATATGACAGTCACAGGATAGGTGAAAACAGGGAGTTTATACTGGGCGGAGTTAAAATTCCTTACGAAAAGGGGCTTATCGGCCATTCGGATGCGGATGTACTGGCCCATGCGGTTATTGATGCTCTTTTGGGGGCAACTGCAAACAAGGATATAGGCCGGCATTTCCCGGATACGGATGATAAGTATAAGGGAATAAGCTCAGTAAGGCTTCTTGACGAAGTTATGACAATGCTCGGCGGTATGAATGTTGTGAACATTGATTGTACCGTTTTGGCGCAAAGGCCTAAGCTTGCACCGTACATTGATGAAATAAGAAAAAGCCTTGCCCGGCATTTGAAGATTGATGAAGGCTTCGTCAGTGTTAAAGCAAAAACGGAAGAGGGAGCGGATGCTGTCGGCAGGGGTGAGCTTGTTAAGGCTTATGCCGTTGTGCTGTTAGATTAAAGATTTGCTTGGCGCCGACTTTTGTCGGCGCTTTTTTTGTCACATTTTGTTGCTTTTGTCATAAACTGTTTATTGGCCGGGAAAGCTAATCCGGCCGCACAGAGAAAAGAAAGGAAGTTTTTTATGGCAGAGTTTACCAACAGAGCAACGCTTAGTTACGGTGATGTGACAAAAATCTCCAATCAAACCGTGGGAGAGATAACAAGCTCTTTGGCTTTGAATAAAAAAGCAGTTTATGAGGTTTACAGGCGCGGCGATACCGTGACATATATCGTCGGAATTACAAATGCATCGGATGCACCGTATACCGGCTTAACGCTTACTGACAGCCTTGGCCGCTACAACATCGGGACAGAGGAGGCGCCAAACTACGTTTTTCCCTTAACCTATACCGAGGGTAGCTTAAGCTATTGGGTAAACGGTGTGCCGCAAAGCACCACTGCAACGGCAACGGTTACAAACGGTGAGCTTGTTATAACACCTATAACAGTGCCGGCTTCAAGCCTTGTTCAAATCGGCTATGAGGCAAGGGTAAATTCCTTTGCTCCCTTAAGTGCGGGAAGCACAATAATAAACACAGCCGCTTTAACCGGAACGGGAATTGCGAAAAACCTTGAGGCAACCGAAACCGTTAACGCATACGACGGCTTGGATGTGGAAATTTATAAGGCGCTTTCGCCCACCACGGTAAGCGCAAACGGACAGATAACCTATACCTTTGCGCTTTCAAATTACGGAAGTCGGGCATCATTGGCGACAGATAACCTTGTTTTGACGGATAGCTTTACACCGTATGTTAATATTACCGGAGTAACCTATGCGTCCGGCTCGGCTGCACAAACAGCATGGAGTGCCGGAACAGATTACACCTACACGGCAGACGGCGTATTTACAACCGCGGCGGGAAAAATTTCCATACCGGCGGCAACCTACACGCAAAATTCTGTAACAGGCGAGGTTACGGTTACACCGGGAACAGCGGTAATTGCCGTAACAGGAACGATTGCTTAATAAAATTCCGGGCAGCTTTAAGCTGCCCGGAATTTTTTAGTTATCACCGGAAGCACTATCCTGACAGGGGGAGGGAGCATCACTTTTTTTCGGAGGAAAAAATTCGTCAAAGGGGAAGCTTAAATCATCAAAAAGGTCACAGGGGGCACCGGGGTCATCGCTTGTGCGGCAAGCACCGTCCGGAATACAGAAGGAAGCAGCCGGCACGGTAATTTGCACCTCACGCTCCAAGCGCACCATCATGAAAAGACCGAGGGTAACATAAATTTGCTTGCTTTCGGGAGAGGGAACAACCGGAGCATCGAAAACCCTGTTTACACAGTCGGGGATTACAGCAATGTCATAGCCGGATGTAGGAATGGCCTCGCCGGGAGAAAAAGACAAGGTATCCAGCACAATTGGGTCAACAACCGAGGTGACGGCTGCGGGCATATTTGTTTTTTTCCAGGTTGCAATATCAAAGCTGTCCTCCTTGTACTTGGATTGGAAAATTTTTGCTTCGCCTTCCGAGCCGAAAAGCACGACCTTTTTTTCGTAGGATGCAAGACCGTCTGTTTTAACGGGTCGAATTTGACCGGTGTAGGCATTGAATTCTATGCGGAAGAAAAATTTTAAGCTAACAGTGTAATAGCCCTTTCTGAAATTAAGCGGCTCCACATCGGAATAAACCCAAATCACCTCGGCCTTTTCGGCTGTTACCTTGGTTGCGGAGTCAATAATGCTTTGCGCCTCCGGAGAAAAGTAAACGTGAAGGTTTTCAAGACATTCCTTGGCGCGGCAGGAATCGTAAATTTGTGAAGCGTTTATGCACACATTTTCGGTACAGCTTCCACATTCCTTGGCAGATAAAATTTTATTGTCCATATAAATCCTCCTTATGATATACGAACAAAAAAGCTGTTCGTTTCAATACATATTATGTTAAAGAAAAAAATCTGTGAAAACTATTGACAAATTAATTTTACGGTGCTATAATTATAAAAACGAAATATTAAAGACTGTGACGAAGACGGTCGCACACTGTAGTTTTCAGAGAGCTTACGGTTGGTGAAAGTAAGTAGCTTAATGTGCATGACCCATCGCTTCCGAGTCGGAGGGCTGAAGGTTAAAGTAAGCTTTCCCGAGTTTGCTGCGTTAGTGCATAGGGCTTGTTGGAGCCTGAAGTGATGCGAAAGCATAATTTGAGTGGTACCGCGGGTATAGTTTTCAATGCTCGTCTCAAAAGTTATTTTGAGACGGGCTTATTTTTATTTTAAGGAGGCAGTATTATGATGGATGGAAAATTAAAGGAAATAGCACTTCGTGTTAAGGAGCTGAGGGAAATTTCCGGAAGTAAGATTGAGGAAATGGCAGAGCGGACAGACCTATCCACGGAGGAATATTTGAAATTTGAAAACGGGGAAAGCGATTTCGGCTTTACGTTTATTTATAAATGCGCGAATAGCTTCGGCGTTGAAATTAAGGACCTTTTGGAAGGTACAAGTCCCGTTCTTTCCATGTATAATATTACAAAAAAGGGAGAGGGTATGCCTATTGAAAGAAAGTCGGGCTTTGAATATCACCACCTTGCACCGGAATTTAAGCATAAAATGGCAGAGCCGTTTCATGTTAAAATTCCGTACAACACAAAGGCGGAGCCTTCATTTTCTTCGCATGCCGGACAGGAGTTTGACATTGTTATTAAGGGAACACTTAAAATAAGAATTAATGACAGAACTGAAATTCTTTCACCCGGTGACAGCATTTATTATAACAGCGGTGAGCCGCATGCGTTAAGTGCAGAAACAGAAGACGGTGTTGAAATTTATGCGGTTATTATGAAGGGCGAAGAAGAAAAAAAGGAAAAAGGACAGGAACAGGCCATTAAGGTGAATAAAGCCTCATCCTCGGTAGTTGCCGATAAATTTATTGATTGCGATGTGGATGAAAACGGCGTTCTTAAAAAGATTAGCTTTAAAAATGAAGATAAGTTCAACTTCGCGTTTGACTGCGTGGACGCAATTGCAGAAAAGGAGCCGGATAAGCTTGCAATGCTTTGGGTATCCGGTCAGGGTGAGGAAAAAAGGTTTACGTTTTCCGATATGAAAAAGTATTCGGCAAAATGTGCGAATTACTTTGAAAGTCTCGGAATAAAGCGCGGTGACAGGGTTATGCTTGTGTTAAAGCGTCACTATCAGTTCTGGTTTACGGTATTGGCATTGCACAAAATGGGGGCTATAGCAATACCGGCAACAAACCAGCTGGTTGAGCACGACTTTACATACCGTTACAAGGCGGCCGGCGTTAAGGCGGTTATATGTACCGCTGACGGTGATGTTTCAAATCATGCCGAGGCCGCAGCAAAGGCAGAAAATATGGATATCATAAAGGTATTGGTCGGCGGCAAAAAGGACGGCTGGCATGATTATAACGAGGAGATTGAAAGATTTTCCGGAGCTTATGAAAGAAAGGCTGATTCACCTTGCGGAAACGACAGAATGATAATGCTCTTCACATCCGGCACAACGGGCTATCCGAGAATTGCTTCCCACTCATATAAGTATGCTCTCGGTCACTACATAACCGCAAAGTACTGGCACAATGTAAATAAGGACGGTCTGCATTTCACCATTTCCGATACAGGTTGGGGTAAGGCTCTTTGGGGTAAGCTTTACGGTCAGTGGCTTTGCGAGGCACCTGTGTTTACATATGACTTTGACAGATTTAAATCCGAAGAAATTTTACCCATGTTTAAAAAGTATAATATAACAACATTCTGCGCACCGCCCACAATGTACCGCTTCTTTATTAAGGAGGACTTATCCAAGTATGACCTTTCGTCACTTGAATATGCAACAACGGCGGGTGAGGCGCTTAATCCGGAGGTATCGACCCGCTTTAAGGAAGCAACCGGTCTTACAATAATGGAAGCCTTCGGTCAGACTGAAACCACCCTTGCAATAGGAAACTTTGTCGGAACAACTCCAAAGCTTGGCTCCATGGGCGTGCCCAGTCCCTTGTACGATGTTCATGTGCTTGATACGGACGGAAACGAATGTGCCCCCGGCGAAACGGGCGAAATATGCATAAAGGCGGAGCGTAAGGATGCTCCTTGCGGACTGTTCCTTGGCTATTTCTTGGACGAAGAAAAGACAAATGCCGCATGGCATGATGGCTATTACCATACCGGCGACCAGGCAAGCCGTGATGAAGAAGGTTATCTCTGGTATGTCGGACGTATCGACGATGTTATAAAATCCTCCGGATACAGAATCGGGCCCTTCGAAATTGAAAGCGTTATAATGGAACTTCCTTATGTTTTGGAATGTGCAATAACGGCTGTACCCGATGAGGTTAGAGGACAGATTGTTAAGGCAACAATCGTTTTGGTAAAGGGAAAAGCTGGCTC